>JAESQI010000032.1 GCA_016765255.1 Robiginitomaculum sp.
CATCGCTATGGACGTGCCTATATTTATTGATAACGGTACCGTAGAATTAGAAATCATCCTCCACCCCCTCATCGAAACCGCTTTGTCAAAGCTTTAAGCGGCGACTATAATAGGGTCTATTTTCCCTCTAGTTTTTTTGCCTACAGGGCTTAATGTTTGCTCATGGATATTTATGATCTTTTGATTATTGGTGGTGGGATAAATGGGACGGGTATTGCTCGGGATGCTAGTGGCCGCGGTCTGTCGGTGGTTCTGGTTGAGAAAAATGATCTGGCCAGCGGGACAAGTTCAAAATCTTCCAAACTGATCCACGGCGGATTGCGCTATCTTGAATACGGCGAGTTTCGTCTGGTACGCGAAGCTTTGCAAGAGCGCGAAACCCTGATGCGAATTTCGCCGCATTTGGTCAGCCCTCTGCGCATTGTTCTGCCTCATCACAAAGGCTTGCGTCCTAAATGGATGCTGAGGTTTGGACTGTTCCTCTATGACCATATTGGCGGTGGGCGGACATTACCTGGTACCAAAATTGCCAATTTGCAAACAGGGCCAGAGAAAAACATTCCCAAAGATAGCTATAAAACAGGCTTTGTGTTTTCTGATTGTCGGGTCGATGATGCGCGCCTTGTGGTTGCCAATGCTCTGGACGCACAGAAGCGAGGCGCGAAAATTTTGACCCGCACAAAATGTATCGACCTCAAACAAATGGATGGTCATTGGGACGCGGTTTTGCACAACCGTATCACAGGTAAGCGCAGCACAATAAAAGCGAAATGCATTATCAATGCATCTGGTATTCGAGTGGACGAAATGGTGGAAACGGCCTTGGGCCGAGTGTCTGAAGACCATTTACGCTTGGTCAAGGGCAGCCACATTGTTACTGAACGCCTGTATGAACATCGACATTTATATATGTTTCAAAACCCAGATGGGCGGATAATATTTGCTATTCCTTATGAGCAAAATTATACCTTGATCGGGACAACCGACGCGCCTTATGAGCTTTCGGACGGGCCCATAGAAATATCAGAATCTGAGACAGATTATTTGCTGTCAGCCGCAAGTGAGTATTTCCAAAACCCTGTTACCAAGGACGACATTGTCTGGAGTTTTGCTGGTGTGCGTCCTCTTTATGATAACAAAAAACAAAACGCATCCGCTGTCACCCGTGATTATGTGTTTGATTTGANGGACGAGAATATGCCGCCAATNCTGTCAATATTTGGCGGTAAAATCACNACATACCGCGAACTGTCCGAACACGCCCTTAAAAAACTCCGTAAACATTTCCCAGACTTACCCAAGCGCTGGACGGCAAAATCTACCCTGCCTGGCGGCGATATTGAAAATGCAGATTTTGACAGGTTTTTGACCGCTCAAACAAAACGCTATCCATGGCTTCCCGCCGCGATGTTATTGCGGATGGCCCGCAGTTACGGAACACGGATATCTTTGGTGATTGGTACAGCGAAATCCCTTGCCGATATGGGCCAAGGTTTCGGCGGTGGCTTGACCGAACAAGAAGCCAAATACCTGACCGAACATGAGTGGGCCAAACGGGCGGAAGTCATTCTCTGGCGACGGACAAAATGCGGCTTGCATATGAGCGAGCAGGAACGTAAGGCGTTCACAGATTGGTTTGACCAAGCCTAAAATTAAGACGCGGAATATCGGGAAATATTTCATAAATCAACCTCATCTCACCTTCACCCGCTCTTACCGCCGCAGGGCGGTATCCCTTTAAAGTATAGCGTGAATATAGTTCTTGCTTTGTTCTTTTGTATTTGTTAATGTTCCGCTATTCTTAAGGGGGGCTCTATGGTTGCGAGAATTTCGACAGTTGCATTTATTGGCGCTGAGGCCATGCGCATAGATGTGCAAGTGCAAATCGCGCCGGGGCGACAAGCTTTTAATATTGTTGGTCTGGCTGATAAAGCAGTTGCAGAGAGTAAAGAGCGGGTTCGCGCCGCCTTTGCGTCTGTAGGCTTGAAACTTCCCTATAAACGAATTGTGGTTAATCTCGCTCCTGCCGACATGCCCAAAGAAGGGGCCCATTATGACCTGCCGATTGCTTTGGGGTTGATGGCGGTGATGGGGGCCGTACCGATTGACGCCATCGAAGAATTTATGGCTATTGGAGAACTNTCCTTGGACGGCGGGATTGCCACTGTTGTCGGGGCGCTCCCCGCTGCCGTCTGTGCAAATGCCCACGGGCTTGGTCTGATATGCCCGCAAAGTAATGGGCCCGAAGCGGCGTGGGCGGGAGATATGTCAATTTTGGCACCCGATAACCTCATCCAAATCCTTAACCATTTTAAAGGCACTCAAGTTTTGGCAATGCCAAAGCGGGGCGCATTGTTGCGAGGGGAATATACTCAAGATTTACGGGATGTCAGGGGTCAGGAAACCGCCAAGCGAGCGCTGGAAATTGCGGCGGCTGGTGGGCATAATTTGCTAATGGTCGGGCCGCCGGGGTCTGGAAAGTCTATGTTGGCGGCACGTTTGCCCGGATTGTTACCGCCCCTAAACGCGCAAGAACTCCTCGAAACATCCATGATCCATTCTATTGCGGGATTGCTGGAACGGGGCAAATTGAGTTGCGAGCGACCCTTTCGCAGCCCGCATCATTCAGCTTCTATGGCAGCCATGGTTGGCGGCGGTGTGAAGGCCAAACCGGGCGAAGCGTCTTTGGCCCACAGAGGGGTGTTATTTTTGGATGAGCTTCCCGAATTTACGCCGCAAGTTTTGGACAGTTTACGCCAACCCTTAGAGGTCGGAGAAATCAATGTGGCGCGGGTCAATGCCCATGTAAAATACCCCGCCAATTTTCAATTGATTGCCGCCATGAACCCGTGCCGTTGTGGCAGTGCGGGGGCGGACGGTATTGCGTGTAAACGCGGCCCAAGATGCGCGCAAGATTATCAGGCCCGCGTGTCGGGGCCATTTATGGACAGGATTGACATTCAAATTGATGTGCCCGCCGTCACCCCTGCAGACCTTGCCCTACCGCCGAGCAAAGAAGGAAGCAAAGACGTAGCTGCGCGGATATTGGCGGCAAGAACCCTTTCCCAAACTCGCAATGGTGGGTGTACAAATTCAGACATTACCCCTGATCAACTCGGTCATGTTGCTGAACCCGACAGGCAAGGACAAGCTCTACTCCAGCAAGCGGCAGAAACATTAAATTTAACGGCGCGGAGTTATCATAGAGTGATTAAAGTCGCCCGCACATTGGCCGATTTGGACGGATCGGACGGCGTTCGCCGCCTGCATATTGCAGAGGCCTTGTCTCATCGCCGTTCTGGCCCAATCCAGCATGGGTTACGAACCACTGGCCGCACAGGTATAATGGACTATTCTGGTCGAAATTCACGATAAAAATGGAAAATGCACATTTAGTGCATGGTTATTGTATTGGTTTTCATATTATTAGCTTTTGGTAAGACATTTTTTATAAAATGCAGGCTAAACTCAACACAGTATTGCAAATTTGGAGCGTCTGATTCGTTTCAAAGCCCATAGTGCATGAATATTTTGCATGTAGTATAAATAATGGGTGTGAAAAAATTGAGTGGAAAATAATATGTCACCAGACGACATTCTAGCTGCAAATCTTTGGCCTTGGCCTGATCCGCTCCTCAAGCGTGATCGCAATGGCAATTTAATATTCGTCAATGCGGCATTTCTACAATTATATGGAGGCCGGGTTGAAGACTGGTTTGGGCGTAGTGTATCTGGTTGGCCCACGCCGAATTTACAGGGCCCGCAAAGGTTCGAAACCCGTGCAGGCGAAGCCCCAAATCAAACGGTATATGATTGGGTTGAAACGGTCATGGCGGACGGCAATACAATGGCGATTGCGCGGGATGTAACCATATTCATGACGCCGCCAGTGCAGGAAGACATACCTAGCGTGGTAACCCCGCCCGAAACAGTGTCATCACCAAGGCAAGCCATTAACACACCGCCACCACAAAATACGCAACCAAGTTTATCGCAGGACTTAGAAGACACACTGAATAATGATGCAGATGATTATAGCTATGAAAATAAAGCGCCTGCAACTCCGCCAACACCTACGCCCTCTCCTACTCCTGAGCCTACGCCAATTTTATCAGAACTAATAAAAGAAGAACCTGAAGAACGCCGTATGATTGAACGTAGGGCACTCCCCATAGAAGACAGCGAAAATGTCTTAGGCACGAATTGGCGCGACGAAGTGATTGCAAAAGCAATGCAAGGCAGCGCCACAAGCGCAAGCGGTGTATCTCCTACTCAAACACTTAAACCTAAGACGGTCGCGCAGGAAACAAAGGAAACTCAAGAGCCAGAAGATATAAAACACAGGGCGGGCCTACATATATTACTGGCAGAGGATAATGCCATTAACGCATTATTGACCCGAACATTATTGGAGGCAGAGGGCGCAACTGTAGAGACAGTTGAAGACGGGTTATTGGCAGTTGAGGCCGTTCGAAAAAATGAATATGATCTGATATTTATGGACATGCGCATGCCAGTTATGGATGGGTTGGAATCGACGCGTAAAATTCGCGGCCTTGGTAAAACTATGCCGATCATTGCCCTAACGGCCAACGCCTTTGATGATGATAGAAATTCGTGTTTTGATAGCGGCATGAACGACTTTATGACCAAACCTGTATCAGCCGAAGAATTGTCAGAAATGGTGGCAACGTGGGTTAGGAATAAAAACGAACAAGAAAAACTAGCCAGTTAAAGCCATAATTTTCTGGACGGGTATGTCTCATAAGGCCATTGTTGGTAAATGACAAAAGTATCACTCAAAAAAAACAATCTAAAAATCAAAGTATCATGGATAGATGCATTTAACGCATACCGCCAACCAGAAATGTTGGCTATGATGTCATTAGGCTTCGCGTCAGGCCTACCTTATATGTTGATTTACTCCGAACTTGCATTTTGGATGAAAAAGGAAGGTGTTGACCTCTCTGTCATTGGTTTTTTCTCGTGGATTGGCTTAGCCTACACACTAAAAGTATTTTGGTCTCCTCTAGTTGACCGATTGAAAATTCCTTACCTTACACGAAGGCTGGGACAAAGACGGTCTTGGATGTTGCTTGCGATATTGGGCACTATTTCGGGAATGCTCATCATAGCGTCCTCAAACCCACAAGACACGGTTATGTTGACGGCATTGGGGGCTTTGGTTTTAGCCTTTTCTGGTGCCACATTTGATATATCGGTTGATGCATGGCGAATAGAAGCGGCACCAAATAACGAACAGGCAAATATGGCGGCCAGCTATGTTCTTGGGTATCGTTTGGCAATTATTGGTGCAGGCCTATCCTATATTGTGGCCGGATATTCAAATTGGAATATCGCATATTTATTTATGGCAACCATCATGGCGGTAAACGGCCTCATTATATTTTTCATCAAGGAGCCGTCACGAGAAATCCGTAAAAAAGCACTGACACTCAGCCAAGCCTTAAACGAAAATATCGTCATGCCGTTTAGTAGTTTTGTAGAGCGTTTGGGTATTTGGACACCTGTTGTCTTTCTATTGGTAGCTACATATTTGATTAGTGATAAAACCATGGGCCCAATGGCAAAACCATTATACCAACATATAGGATATACAGAGATTCAAGTTGGTCTCGTGTCCAGTTTTTTTGGGCCGTGGGCTGTTATTGCAGGTGGATTTGTTGGAGGGTTGGTCTCGATTCGCTATGGCCTGATGAAATGCATGTTGGCTGGCTCAACTTTAATGGTTATTACCAATGCAGCCTTTGCGTGGCTTGCCACAATATCGAGCCCTGAAACGGCATATTTATTTGTAACCGTTGGCGCAGATAATGTTGCTCAAGGTTTTGCGGCAACCGTATTTATTGCTTATTTATCGTCCCTAACGGAACTTAAATTTGCCGCCACGCAATATGCATTTTTAAGCTCTCTATTTAACCTAGTCGGGAAAACTTTGAGTGGGTTTACGGGCATAATTGCTGCCAAGTTCGGGTTTGTAAGTTTTTTCATATTTACAGCAGCACTTGGAATTCCTGCTATGATTTTAACACTTATCCTCATTTTCTTTGGTCCTAAAGCAGCTAAAGGCATAAGAGCTCGAGATAAAGAACACATAGAAAATAAGAGTGGCGGCGCTTAAACACTTGCGCCGCGCTCTCAAGCCCGTCAAAACTATTCCTATGAACAAGCCTGTTGAAATATCAACCAACGCTCAGGTCAAAGCCAAAAAAGGCCCGACACCGATGATGGCGCAATATTTGTCGATTAAGGCGGAAATTGACCACGACGTCATCCTGTTTTACCGAATGGGCGATTTCTACGAGATGTTTTNTAAAGATGCCGTGAATGCATCCGCCGCTCTGGGGATTGCCCTGACCAAACGTGGTAAGCATGAAGGCGGCGATATCCCTATGTGCGGTGTGCCCGTTCACGCGTCGGAAACTTATTTGCAACGTCTGATAAAAGCAGGGTTTCGTGTGGCCGTCTGCGAGCAAACCGAAAACCCCGCCGAGTCCAAGAAGCGTGGGCATAAATCTGTCGTTAGACGCGCTATTGTCCGCCTTGTCACACCGGGTACGCTGACCGAAGATAGTCTGTTGGACGCTCGCAAGGGCAATACCATTGTGTGCATAGCGGCCATTCGAACGGGGGAAATGGCACTGGCGTGGGCTGATATTTCTGTGGGCAGTTTCAATGTGTGTCATGTAGCGAAGGAACGTCTTACAGCAGAAATTTGCGCCTTAGCTCCACGAGAAATTTTATTAAGCGAGACATTTCTCGCAGACCATAGCGACATAAATAACTTTGACATTGAGGCGGCCAGTTTAACGCCTTTATCACCGTCTCTATTTAATTTCCGCTCTGCACAAGCGCGCATTCAGGCTCGGTATAATGTGGATACTCTGGACGGGTTTGGCGATTATACGAAGCCAGAAATAATCGCGGCTGGCGTCATGCTGGATTATCTGGAACTGACGCAAGCGGGAGACAAGGTGCAATTAAGCCCGCCCAAAAGACGAAGCACCAGTGAATTTATGTCAATAGACCCGGCCACGCGGACAAGTCTTGAAATTGACCGCTCCTTGTCACCAGTGAAAGGAGTGTCGAGCGGGTCTTTGCTCTCGGTAATAGATAAAACCGTCACTGGCCCGGGGGCTCGGCTGCTTAACCAATATGTATCGCGCCCACTGCTAGACCCAGCACGTATAAATGCCCGTTTGGACGCGGTGGATTATTTCTATGGACATGATGAAATTCGCGAACAAGTACGGGCCCATTTAAAAAGAACACATGATCCAGCTCGTGCCCTAAGCCGCTTGATGTTAGGGCGCGGCGGGCCACGAGACTTAAAGGCAATTGCCAGTGCCTTGCGTGAGGGGGAATTTCTAAATGCCAGCTTTGCCAAACAGGGCAATAACGTACTTCCCAAAAATTTAAACGCGGCCCTGTCTCAATTAAGTTTGGCGCGCCAAGCAGAACTATCGGCGATTGTTGGCGACATTAAAAAAGCGCTCCGAGACGAGGCGCCGCTAATGGCGCGTGATGGTGGGATTATCAATGAAGGTTGGAGCCGCGAACTTGATGACGCTTTGAAACTCCGCATGGATAGTCGATTGGTCATTGCCGAACTTCAAGGGCGGTACGCAAAATTAACGGGCGTACAGAGCTTGAAGATAAAGCATAATAATGTGCTTGGTTATTTTATTGATATCACGCCAAAGCACGGCGACGTATTATTGTCGGGCCCGCATAAAGACATATTTATTCACCGCCAAACATTGGTCAGTGGTATTCGGTTTACCAGTCCTGAATTGGTCGAGCTGGATACAAAGATATCGGGCGCGGCCAGCAAAGCTCTGGCGATCGAACTTAATATATATGAACAATTTTGCACGCGCTTACAGGCATTATCAAAACCCGTGCGCAGTGCAGCGCAAGCCTTGGCCAAAATTGATGTGATGAGCGGGCTGGGCGAATGGGCGCGGGCGGACAATGCGGTGCGTCCTGTCGTAAATTCATCGACGAAGTTTGACATTGAAGGGGGGCGTCATCCTGTCGTTGCGG
>JAESQI010000033.1 GCA_016765255.1 Robiginitomaculum sp.
GGGTTTGAAAACGATGAAAATATCGTAATGAAGACACATAGATTTATAGAGAATTTTCTACTGCTTGGAGATCATTTGAGTGTCATAGCGAGAAATTTCAGCCTAACAAAAACTCCATTGGAAATTATTAAATTTGATCGAGTCGAGATTGCTAGCAATGGTTGGCATAGCTACCCTGAATTATGCAGATTGGCACAAGTTGCACCTTTGAGTATGTCACAACAAGATTTTCTTGCCCGATGTAAGGTTTTGCATGAAATTACAAAAAACATTTCGACTGGGTTATTGAAGAAATTATTGGAATGTGCAGGAGCAGATAAAAAGGACATCAGCCAATTAGCAAGTCTAAAATTGCTAGAAAGATTGCTAAATATCTTTCAGTCGCTATCAAAACATGATGAGGATATATCAGCATTTGAAAATTGCATTAGTCAGATAGATTGGAAAGTCAAAAATGATGGAATGAACTTCTTATATAACCTAAACGAGCTGAGAAAACTTGATGCACACATTACAGGGGGTGACCCTCTAGCTATTTTGCAATCGCTGGGCTTTGATCGCGCTCAAACTAATGATGGTTATGGGCTCGCTTTTGATTACGTTTTTGATGGGATTATCGAGGAAATTAGTGGGATTAGTGAAAGTATTTCAAATGTGATATAACAACACCTAACGTCTGCAATGGAGGATGAACCTGCCGATAGAGCTTTGTCCCCACCCTTTAATAACGCGTGACTTAATTAAAGTTTAGTATATTATTCTTTAATAGTGAGATTTCTTATTAAAGGATAATGGCTGATGCCAAAAACTAAGTATGCAGAGCGAATAGGGGATTATGTCATCATTAGCACGGCGGGTGAGACGGCTCGGGCGTATGTGCCTAAGCTATTGCCGCCTGTGCCAGCTATCGACATGACGAATTTATCTACGCTCGCCAGTGAGGCTATGCTGGCTTTGGGGCGGCTTGATGGAGTGCGGGCGGTGACGCCTGATACTTCGTTATTTCTCTATATGTATGTTCGCAAAGAGGCGTTGTTGTCGTCACAAATTGAAGGGACGCAATCGTCTTTATCAGATTTGCTGTTGTATGAGAATGAGCAAGTGCCGGGCGCGCCGATGGATGATGTTGAGGAAGTTTCGACATATGTGGCAGCACTCAATCACGGGCTGGAGCGTATGCGGGGCGGATTTCCGCTATCCGTGCGCTTGATGCGTGAGATACACGGCATTTTACTCGCTACAGGACGCGGCAGCACGAAACAGCCTGGAGAGTTTCGTAAGTCACAAAACTGGATTGGCGGCACGCGGCCAGGTAATGCTATTTTTGTTCCGCCGCCGCCAAGTTCTGTAATTAATCTTATGGCTAACCTTGAAAAGTTCCTCCACAGTAAGGGCGATAAATTGTCCCCGCTTATCAAAGCAGGTATTGCCCATTTGCAATTTGAAACCATTCACCCGTTTCTTGACGGCAATGGCAGGCTTGGCCGCCTTATCATTACTCTGTATTTGTGTTCAGAGGGGATATTGGAAGAACCGCTTCTCTATCTAAGTCTTTATCTCAAAACTCACCGCAAGACTTACTATGCTTTGCTGAATGAAGTGCGAGAGCATGGACGCTGGGAAGTATGGCTTGAGTTCTTCTTGTCAGGCGTACGCGATGTAGCAAAGCAAGCACATCAAGCGGCGCGAACGATTTCAGATATATTTGCTAGTGATGCATTGAAAATTGATGAACTTAAACGGGCTGCCCCAATGGCCCGTAAAGTTCGCAACATATTGCAACAACGGCCAATTATGACAGCTACGACAATTGCTGAGCTTGCGGACACGAGCTTCCCAACGGCCAATAATGCGCTTTCCAATCTGGAACGCCTTGGCATATTAACAGAAATAACGGGTAAAGAGCGTGGCCGAATTTATGCGTATGCTCGCTACCTTGATGTTCTTAATGAGGGCACAGAGCCTATTCGGCAGTAGTTTGCTTTAAACTTTCCAAACCCTGCTGAGACCTGCCTAGCCCTGTTCAAACTTGCCAAAGTCTTTTCAAAACTGCCAAACGCACCCTAGTTTTGCTGT
This sequence comes from Robiginitomaculum sp., assembly GCA_016765255.1. Classification (GTDB taxonomy): domain Bacteria; phylum Pseudomonadota; class Alphaproteobacteria; order Caulobacterales; family Maricaulaceae; genus Robiginitomaculum_A. The sequence continues at coordinate 2,077 of JAESQI010000033.1, forward strand.
AAATAATTATGCCAGCCTTAGTCCCGTTAGAAGAAGGGATTATCGGCTATGTCGCCACAAAATATCATTATCGGTCAGATTATCATCGTTTTTTCGACGATCATATTTACCACATGGTATGCGACGCAGTGGGTAGCTTTTCAGTTTGATTATAATGCTTATCTTGGCGACCCATGGTTTTCTATCTCCCAATACAAAATCTATTTTCCTTGGCGTTTGTTTGAGTGGTGGTATCAATTTGATGCTTATGCGCCGCATATTTTCGCCAGAGGTGGACAGATTGCTGCGGGCGGCGGGTTTGTCGGAACATGCTTTGCTATTATTGGTTCTGTGTGGCGCGGTCGGCAGTCAAAAAAGCTTAATACATTTGGATCATCACGCTGGGCAACCCATAAACAGTTAAAGTCAGTAGGGCTCTTGGGTGACAAAGGCATATTCCTAGGCCAAGAAGACAATGACTATATTCGCCATGATGGCCCCGAACACGTTATGGCGATTGCTCCAACGCGCTCAGGTAAGGGCGTTGGCCTTGTTATTCCGACATTGCTTTCGTGGACAGAAAGCGCCGTCATTCATGATATTAAGGGTGAAAACTGGTCACTGACATCTGGTTGGCGTTCTACATTCTCTCATTGCTTGTTATTTGACCCTACGGACGTTAGCAGCGCTAAATACAATCCACTCCTTGAAGTCCGTAAGGGTGAGTGCGAAGTCCGCGACGTGCAAAATATTGCCGATATTCTTGTTGACCCTGAAGGTAATTTGGAGCGCCGTAACCATTGGGAAAAAACCGCTCATTCTCTTCTAGTCGGCACAATCTTGCACGTTCTTTACGCAGAGAAACATAAAACGCTCGCCCATGTGGCTTCCTTTCTATCTGACCCGGATAGAACCTTTGAGGATACGCTTTGGGCTATGATGCGAACAAATCACCTTGGCGAACAACGCGATGCCAAAGCTCATCCCCCCAAAGTTCATCCTGTGGTCGCACAAGCGGCCCGTGAACTCCTCAATAAATCTGAAAACGAACGGTCAGGTGTGTTGTCAACGGCGATAAGCTTCCTCTCCCTTTATAGAGACCCGACGGTCGCCAAGGTGACGTCTGATTGTGATTGGCGCATTGCCGATTTGGTGACTGGCGACAAACCCGTATCGCTCTACCTCGTAGTGCCGCCGTCAGACATATCGCGTACCAAGCCGCTTATTCGGTTGATTCTAAACCAAATAGGGCGCCGCCTTACGGAGAGCCTTGAAACCAACAATAATCCATCCCGCCGCAAAGTCCTGTTTATGCTTGATGAGTTTCCTGCGCTTGGCCGGCTTGACTTCTTTGAAAGCGCGCTTGCCTTTATGGCGGGGTATGGACTACGGGCGTTCTTGATTGCGCAATCACTCAACCAAATAGAAAAGGCTTACGGCCCCAATAATTCAATCCTCGATAACTGCCATATACGGGTTGCCTTTGCCACTAATGACGAGCGCACGGCCAAGCGAATTTCTGACGCTATTGGTAGCACAACAGAAATGCGTTCCATGCGTAATTATGCAGGCCATAGATTAGCGCCTTGGTTGTCTCACGTTATGGTGTCGCGCCAAGAAACGGCAAGGCAGCTTATGACGCCGGGCGAGGTGATGCAATTACCGCCAGAGGACGAGATCATTCTTCTGTCTGGTTTTCCGCCGATTAAGGCTAAAAAACTTCGCTATTATGAAGATAAGAATTTCACAGGCCGCGTCACGCCGCCGCCAACACTTCCCCCAAATGGGCCGTACCCGCTCTCGCCGGCGAGGACGGTTTCAGAATGGAGTGAAAACGGCGTTCCTATGACGCGGTCTGTGGATGATCGCTTGATAACGACAGATGAAAAACGGGCACTGAATGCGAAAGCCGCAAAAGGCGGTAAAGACCGCGAGCCCGTATTGCTTGAAAACACAAAGTTGAAAATGCCGAGTAAAGACAAAGCACCGAAGAAAACAGATGAACTTGATCCGTCAACAGCGGCGGCATTGCAGCTTGGCCAACTGCCAAAATCCATGTCGCCCTTGCAGCAGGCGCACGGCTTTACTCATTCCATTGATCCAGAGTTAGGAATATAGATATGCCCAGTTTAAATCCAAGAGTGCGCGCCCGCATATCGCCCTATAATCATAACCGGCTCACTTTGCTTGTGCGGCAAGGCTCACGAAGCCAAGCGGGCATTATCGACCGAGCACTGACACTGTATTTTCGCAATAATGAGGAAGATATTCGGGATGAAGCCATCACGCGCAGACTTGACCTTATGACCCGCCATGATTTTAGGCACTCGCAAGACTTACGGCTTCTTACCGAAAGTTTCACCTTATTCATTCGGTATTTTCTAACCGTCATGCCCCGTGTGCGAGATGCAGACCGAGGCGTAAAAGCGGCTGACGGCGTTGCTCACTTCAACGTGTTTGTTGAACGGCTCGCCGAGCAGATGAAAGGCGGCGGCGCTACCTTTAAAAACGCGCTTCAAGATGTGCTGGTGACGGATAAAGATTTTTTCACAGCCGAGGAAATTGTGCGCCTTAAAAAGTTTGATGAGGTGTCAGATAAAGCGAAAGCCAAAAAAATAAAAGGGGAGGAAATTGATGCCGCAGCTTAATCCCATCACAGCTTCGCGTACCCTAGATATGCTACGCTCTGCATTTGGCCCCGATATTACAGCCGCCTTGGACGCGCCTGATGTTATCGAGATCATGGTCAACCCAGACGGCAAGCTCTGGCTTGATAAGTTAGGGCATGGGCGTGTTGATACAAAAATTATAATTACCCCCGCAGATGCCGAGCGCGTAGTTCGCTTGGTTGCTAGCCATATAAAGCAAGAAGTCTCGGTTAGTAGCCCGGTTGTTAGCGCTGAGCTTCCAGGCGGCGGGGAACGGTTTGAAGGCATATTGCCACCCGTATCTACCGCGCCCTGTTTTTCAATCCGTAAAGGCGCGGTGGCTATATTCACGCTAAATGATTACGTCAAAGTTAAAACCATGACGAAGGATCAGGCGCAAGAACTTCGCTACGCCGTGACCAGCCGCCAGAACATTTTAATCGTTGGCGGTACATCGAGCGGTAAAACCACACTTGCCAATGCTTTGTTATCAGAAATTGCGGACGCTAAAGACCGTGTCGTGATTTTGGAAGATACGCGCGAGTTAAGGTGCGCGGCCAAAGATACAGTAGCGCTACGGACAAACGGTAAAAACGTCACCTTAGCTGATCTTGTGCGCTCAACCCTAAGGCTACGACCTGACCGCATCATCATTGGCGAGGTGCGCGGGCCAGAAGCGCTCGATATGCTCAAAGCGTGGAATACGGGACATCCAGGCGGCATTGCAACCGTTCACGCCAATTCTGCCAAGGCCGGCCTTGCCCGTATTGAACAGCTTATTCTCGAAGGCATTTCCAGTGTTCCCCGCGCCCTTATAGCAGAGGCCATTGATGTCATCGTATTTATTTCAGGGCGGGGCAATCAGCGCCGTATTGAAACCATCGCTCATGTGAACGGCGTAACTGGCGACACATATGATCTTGAAGTTTTTTCCAAACCCAAACCTATCCTCAAACTCATCAAGGAGACTTAAACCATGCAACATACTTCACTTCTTACACCCAATGGCAGGTTATTTTTAGGCATATTCATCATACTCGCCGTATTCGTGCTTTTGCCCGAAGCCGCTTATGCATCGGGTTCTAAAATGCCTTGGGAAGCGCCGCTCACCAAAATCCTTAAATCCATTGAAGGGCCAGTGGCTAAAATATTTGGCACCATCGTCATTATCATGACGGGACTAACATTGGCCTTTGGCGATACGGGCGGCGGTATTCGAAAGCTCATTCAAATCGTCTTTGGCCTGTCTATCGCCTTTACGGCCACGAGTTTCTTTATTTCGTTCTTCAAATTCTCTGGCGGAGCGGTGATCTAATGCTTGGTTCATTACCAGAAGGTTTTGCCATACCCGTGCGCCGTTCGCTCACCGAGCCTATTTTGCTCGGGGGTGCGCCGCGAACGGCGGCTATCTTAAACGGTACGCTTGCCGCCGCCTTTGGGCTTGGTTTGCAGCTCTGGGTGCTCGGCCTGATCTATTGGGCAGTATCGCATACCATCTGCGTCTATCTCGCTAAGCGTGACCCTAAATTCATGGACGTATTAGCGCGCCATATCCGCCACAAAAGTTATCTATCATGTTAAACTTATCTGAATATAGAAAACGCCCCAACGTATTAGCGGATTATCTGCCTTGGGCGTGCCTCATAGCGCCGGGTATTGTCCTCAATAAAGATGGTAGTTTCCAAAGAACAGCTGAATTTCGTGGGCCTGACCTTGAAAGCGCCACCGAAGAAGAACTCGTTGCCACATGTGCGCGGCTTAATAATGCCTTGCGCAGATTTGCATCGGGTTGGGCACTATATTTTGAAGCGGCGCGTGTGCCAGCTAAAAGCTATCCCGTATCCAAATTTACTGACCCAGCAGCGTGGATAATTGACCAAGAACGGCGCGGCCAATTTGATGAGCGGTCAGAAACTTACGAGTCCGTTTATTACTTCACATGTCAATTC
>JAESQI010000034.1 GCA_016765255.1 Robiginitomaculum sp.
TTTGGCGCGGCGCCAGAAGTCGTAGCCGAATTTTTGTGGGCGGCGTGTAAAGCCAAAGTAACCATTCTTATTTCCGGCGGTACAGGTTCAGGTAAGACGACCCTCCTTAATGCTCTATCGCAAGCTATATCCCATAAAGAACGCTTGATCACTATTGAAGANGCNGCGGAANTGCAANTNCNNCAACCNCATGTNGCCCGNATGGAAACCCGTCCGCCCAATCTTGAAGGCAAGGGGGAAATCCGCCAACGGGAATTGGTAAAAAATGCTCTGCGTATGCGACCTGACCGCGTGATATTGGGCGAGGTTCGTGGCGAAGAAGCCTTTGATATGTTACAAGCCATGAACACTGGCCATGAAGGCAGTCTTGCCACCTTACATGCCAATACACCTCGTGATGCCATTACGCGCTTAGAGCAAATGGTGGCCATGGGTGATATGAAAATCACCCCCGAAGCCATTGCAGGACAAATTGCTTCTGCCATAGGATTGATTGTGCAAGCCCAACGCCTCAGTGATGGTCAACGAAAAATTACGGCGGTCAGTGAAGTCACAGGCATGGAGGGCAGTGTCATCCAAATGCAAGAAATATTTAATTACACGCGCACGGGTACGGGGCCAAACCATAAAATCATAGGTGAGTTTAGAGCAACCGGTATCAGACCTTTATGCCTGCACGATATTTTGACAAGCGGGCTTAATATTGACGAGTCAATTTTCGAGCCATGTACCTTGCCTGTCGGCAAAGTATCAGACAAAACCATTGCAGAATTGATACCNTAATCTCATGCCCCTGTCTCCAGTCATACTCATTTATGCCTTGATTTTTGCGACCGCATTCTTGGTCATGCAACTCATTCAAGGGGCAGGACGTCACGGCGCACGAAAAATAAAACTTGCAAACTTACGCATGCATTTGCGGGCAAAAAACGATTCCCAATCCGAGGTTCTCAACATATTGCGCAAATCACGAGGGATTGACGACCAAAGTCGTTTGGCCACGTCAAAAACATGGCTAAACCAGCAAGTGCTGCATTCAGGACTGCCCTTAAATGAAAACCGGATATACTACATTATTCCCGCAAACGGGGCGGTGTTCGCCGTATTAGGATTTATCNTCTCCCGTAGTTTCACAATGGCAGGAATAACTTTAGTCATAGGGTTGATTTTACCAATTTTAGTCGTCGTTTTCGCGGCCCGTCGACGGCGTTCCAAAGCGATCTCGCAACTCCCNGACGCNNTGGATGTGATTGTGCGGTCTTTAAAGGCCGGTCATCCTGTTCCGGTCGCGATTGATTTGGTGGCACGTGAAATGCCGGATCCGATTGGATCCGAATTTGGTATGGCCAGCGACGAGATTACCTACGGCACAGAGCTGGGAATTGCTATTCAAAGACTGGCGGAACGGGTTGGTCACGGCGATTTTGAAATGTTGGCCGCCACCGTAAGACTGCAAGAGAAAACGGGTGGTAATTTAACCGAGCTACTCGGCAATAATGCAAAAATGGTTCGTGATCGTCAAAAAATGCGCTTGAAAATCAAAGCAGCCTCATCAGAAGGCCGCATGTCTGCTTTGATATTGAATGTCGTCCCGTTCATTTTATTTGCAGCGATCAATATCATATCGCCTGAATTTTACGGCAATGTCAGGGATNTCCCATTTGTCAAACATGGATTGATGGCGGCAATGGTCTGGATGTTCATTGGTAATTTGGTGATCCGTAAAATGATCAATTTTAAGATTTAGGAACNTTATGTTAGGCACACTACCACTTGGATATACTTTAATGGGAGCGGCCCTGTTTTTGGCGCTGAGCTTAAGCATGGTTGCCGTTATAAGCAGGCGTTCATTGGCACACAACAACGCTATGTCGCGCCGCCTCGCAAATGACACAGCTAAGCAAAATTCGCCTCGAAAATTTGTCAGTAAAAATATGATCGAAAAGTTCGGCAAACATNTTACTTTGCCGGGGCCAGAAGAAATAACAAAGATCAGGTTTAAATTGTCACAAGCAGGATATTACGATGTGCAGGCCGTTACCATTTATTATACGGCGCGAGTACTTGCTCTGCTCATTCCGCAAATTATTATGTTGTCTNNATGGGCCTTATTTTTACAAGACATGGAAACAGGCACTCTCTTAAAAATATCATTGGCATTGGTCGCACTCGGCATGTTTGGCCCAGACTTGGTTTTACGTTCAAAAACAAATAAGCGTCGACAAAATGCACGGGACGGCTTCCCTGATTTGTTGGATTTGCTCATTTCTTGTTTGGAGGCGGGACTTGGGTTGGACGCAGCATTGTCCAATGTGGCAAAAGAATTAGGCACGCGGTTTCCGGGCCTAAAAATAGACCTTGATTTGCTTAATCTTGAACTGATGGCAGGGCGAAAACGTCATGAGGCGTTTAAAAACTTTGCTGAAAGGCTCGGCCTCGAAGAAGCAAAATCATTGACGATCATGCTCAAACAATCCGAAGAAATGGGAAGTTCCCTTGGGTTTTCCCTTCGGACATTTTCTGAGGAAATGCGGATAAAGCGCATGTTGCGGGCCGAAGAAAAAGCAATGGCTCTGCCTGCGAAAATGACAGTGCCGTTGATTTTGTTCATTTTCCCCACCATTATGACAATGCTGATGCTGCCTGCCATTGCTCGCTTAGCGGAGTCAATGTAGGTATGACGCGTCCGTACAAAAATATAATGAAACCTATAACCCTGTTGATTGGCCTTATCGTATCAGGGTGTGCCACCACTACGCCGCCTACGATCAATGTGCGTCCTGTACCCCTTGCAGGGCAGGTAGATGTTCATTTTGACGAAGATTATCAGCTGGCTGTGACATCATATGCAGACGGAAAATACGGACTTGCCTATACGGCTTACAAAAAACTATTGATGCGCTCGCCTAAAGAAACGAAAGCTTTACTCGGTTTCGCCGATGCAGCTCTTGCTATGGTGGGCCAAGGTTCATCCTATCAGGAGGAAGCAATTTTGGTTTACACGCGGCTTATCAACACGCCCGGTATAGCTAAAGACATTTTGAGACAGGCAAATACAGGAATAATTTTGTTGCAAAGCTTGAGTGCTGATAAAAATAGTGCCGATATCATAAACCTTGCAACCAATAGTGATGACCCACGTGTGTGGAACGCATTGGGAAGAGGGTATGATAAAACTGGTGAGTGGATATCCGCTCTTGATGCTTATTTGACAGCCTTGAATTTATCTTACGAGACAGGACAAACCATCGCGCCTGTGCAAAATAATATGGGAATGTCGTTGTTATTGCAAGGGCGGACGAACGAAGCGGTAAAGAAGTTCAAGCAAGCACATTTAGCTAGCCCCCATATAAAATTATATGATAATAATTACCGACTGGGGTTGATATTTGTTGGACATTTGTCCCGCGCGATCGAAGATATTGAAGACGGTCAAGCCGCGCAATTGCTAAATGATGCAGGCTTTATTGCTGCCGGAATTGGCGAAACTGCACGGGCACGAACCCTCTACCAACACGCAATCCACCTTAGCCCCGTATACTTTCAAACCGCTGAGCAAAATTTACGCGCATTGGGCTGAATACGGGTGCAAATATTTGCTCAATAGCATGTGGATAAATCGTGTCGATTATCAAAAATACACATTGCATTTACGCTTGCTTGGTTCTATTTTTCACAAAATCTTGGTGGCAGTGTGAGTCTATTTTTGCGCTTGTCACATTCTAGTTAAATACGACAAGTTTGAGAAAGTAGACAAATGTCTGATGGGTCACAAGTCCAGGAAGTTATACAAAACGGCGCTTATCTCTCTTATTTAACCGACTATTTGCCAGTGGTCTTCCTTTTGGGTATTGCTTTGATTATGGCGGTGGCATTCCTTGCTATGGCCAAGATATTTGCGCCGTCTGATCCTGACCGTGAGAAAATATCCACCTATGAATGTGGGTTTAATTCATTTGACGATAGTCGCATGAAATTTAACGTCCATTTTTACCTCGTTGCAATTTTATTTATCATTTTTGATCTTGAAGTTGTTTTCCTGTTTCCTTGGGCGGTGTCTTTGGATAAAATCGGCCTATATGGCTGGACAGTTGTGATGTTGTTCTTGGCAGAACTTGCCATTGGCCTAGCCTATGCTTGGAAGAAGGGAGCCCTTGATTGGGAATAAATGATGTCAATTCTTGTTAACGAAACACCGAGTTATGATCCGAAAACCCATGATCCGTTTTTTGACGGGATGAGCGATCAATTGGCGGATAAAGGCTTTTTGGTCGCGCCCGCTGACGACCTGATTACGTGGGCGCGCACAGGCTCTCTCATGTGGATGACTTTTGGGCTTGCTTGTTGCGCCGTTGAAATGATGCAGGCCTCCATGCCGCGCTATGATGTTGAACGGTTTGGCTTTGCCCCACGTGCCAGCCCGCGCCAATCAGACGTGATGATTGTGGCAGGGACTTTGACCAATAAAATGGCCCCAGCTCTTCGCAAAGTCTATGACCAAATGCCGTTTCCGCGTTACGTAATTTCTATGGGCTCGTGCGCCAATGGCGGCGGGTATTATCATTATTCCTACGCGGTTGTGCGCGGGTGTGACCGGATTGTGCCTGTGGATATTTATATTCCTGGCTGTCCGCCAACGGCGGAAGCCTTAGTTTACGGTATTTTGCAATTGCAAAAGAAAATTCATCGTCAAGGGAATATTGAGCGCTAGATATGGTTGAAGGTTTGGAAGATTTAAAAGCACATATTCTCGAAGCTCTCGGGAGCGCGATTAACGGCGCTGACATAAGCTTTGACGAGCTGACTATTCATGCACGCCGTGAGGAAATCGTCAAAACCATTGTGTTTTTACGCGACGATATGCTGTGTAAATTCACCACTCTGATTGATATTTGCGGCGCAGATTACCCCGAGCGCGAACGGCGTTTCGATGTGGTATATCACATGCTGTCTATGCACCTAAACCAGCGTATCCGTATTAAAATTACAACGGACGAGGATATTGCAGTCCATAGCTTGACCAATGTGTTTCCAAACGCCGATTGGTATGAACGCGAAGCCTTTGATATGTACGGCATTGCCTTTGACGAACATCCAGACTTGCGCCGCCTGCTCACCGATTACGGTTTTGAAGGCCATCCCTTGCGCAAAGATTTTCCCCTAACAGGTTTCGTCGAAACCCGTTACGACGAAGAACGCAGGGCGGTCATTTATGAGCCCGTAAATCTGCCCCAAGAATTCAGAGATTTCGACTTCATGTCCCCGTGGGAAGGCGCAAAATACACCAAGTCCCAAGAAAAGACGGACGACGGTAAGACGGAAGAGGGGGCTTAGTGCGTAGGTTTTTACTCATCATTTTCTCATGCGCTTTTGTCGTCAATTGTTCGTCAGGGGAACTAAAGCCCGTGGATGTTTCGAAAGTTGATCCCTCAAAGGTATTTAATTTAGATAAAGCGCTTGCAGCGCAGATGCCTGGAGTTTCTGTAAAGTCTGCGAAAAATTGTCTATTGGCATTTGAAAACTCAAAAGAAATGGTAGGTTCATCGAGCAATAAAATGAAACTTTTGATCAAGGTGGGGGCGGGGGCTTGGAGTGAAATTATCAAGCAGGCTGGCGCGAAAGTTTCTAATGATGACCGCACGAATTTTTCTTCGCGCGATGATAGTGTCAAGGTGAAAACCTATTGGAAGTGCCATGAATTATTTGCCACTGCTCTTGAGAGTGTGCATTGGGAAAATTCGGCTGGAACTGAGAAGATTGAAAACTAATGACCGAACTCACTCAAATTGATGATCGTAAGTTTACGATTAACTTCGGGCCGCAGCATCCTGCGGCGCATGGGGTTTTACGACTTGTGTTGGAGCTTGAGGGCGAAGTGGTTGAGCGGGTTGATCCGCATATCGGACTGCTGCACCGTGGTACGGAAAAACTGATCGAGCATAAAACCTATATGCAGGCCATCCCGTATTTTGACCGCCTTGATTATGTTGCCCCTATGAACCAAGAACATGCGTTTTGCATGGCGATTGAAAAGATTTTGGGCATAGAAGTGCCGCGCCGCGCCCAATTTATCCGCGTTCTGTTTAGTGAAATTGGGCGTATCTTAAGTCATATCTTGAATGTCACCACACAGGCTATGGACGTGGGCGCGTTGACCCCGCCTGTTTGGGGATTTGAAGAGCGCGAAAAACTGATGGTATTTTATGAGCGGGCTTCGGGATCGCGTATGCATGCTGCCTATTTCCGTGTTGGCGGGGTGCGTCAAGACTTGCCCCAAGACTTGCTTGATGATCTATCTGATTGGTGTGATCAATTTCCGCAAAAAATGCGCGATATTGAAACGCTCTTGACTGATAACCGGATTTTCAAACAACGCAATGTGGATATTGGCGTCGTGAGCCAGCAAGACGCGCTCGATTGGGGTTATAGCGGCGTCATGGTGCGCGGCTCAGGTATGGCGTGGGATTTGCGTCGTTCGCAACCTTATGAAGTTTACAGTGAACTTGAATTTAAAATTCCGCTCGGCAAAAACGGGGATTGTTATGATCGGTATTTGTGCCGCATGGAAGAAATGTATGAAAGCGTCAAAATTATGCAGCAATGCCTAAAAATGATGCCAAAAGGGCCAGTTCTAATTGATGACCATAAAATCGTGCCGCCAAAACGGGCCGAGATGAAACAATCTATGGAAGCCCTGATCCATCACTTTAAACTCTATACCGAAGGCTTTCATGTGCCAGCGGCGGAAGTTTACGCGGCGGTTGAAGCGCCCAAGGGCGAATTTGGCGTCTATCTTGTATCGGATGGTTCTAACAAACCCTATCGCTGTCATGTCCGCGCCCCTGGTTTCCCGCATTTGGCCTCAATGGATTATCTCTGCAAAGGCCATATGTTGGCCGATGTATCGGCCATATTAGGCTCGCTCGATATTGTATTCGGGGAGGTTGACCGATGAGTGTTCGCAGACTTAGCCTTGATCAA
>JAESQI010000035.1 GCA_016765255.1 Robiginitomaculum sp.
GCGCACATACCAAACCTTGGTACAAGTGGCGGGGCGAGCTGGGCGGGCGGATAAACCCGGCCACGCTCTGATCCAAACCCACATGCCCGAACACGAAGCCCTACAAGCCTTGGCGGACGGGGATAGAGAAGGCTTTATCAGCGCCGAACTTTCGATGCGCGAACTACTTGGTCTGCCACCTTACGGAAAACTTGCCGCTGTAATTATCTCTGCACCAGATGCACGTAAAGCTGATGAATTCGCCCGAAAATTCCTCGCTAAAGCCCCCCGCGCCGAAGGCATAGATATCCTCGGCCCTAGCGAAGCCCCTATCGCTATCCTGCGCGGGCGACACCGCCGTAGATTTCTCATCAAGGCCGAAATGAAAGTAAATCTATCCGCCTATATGCAGGTCTGGAAATCCCGCCTTCGCCCCCCCAATAAAACCAAACTCCAAATTGACATCGACCCACAAGGATTTATGTAGTAAAAGCGCAGGTTAAAAGAATGGGCAAATTATGGTATATGCGAAGAAATTAATGATAGCCAAGGTGTTGGTGAGTGCTGGAATTACGATGTATACGCTTTTGCCTTTTGCTGTTGATTTTGGCACCAGCCACATAGGGGCAGAGCATTGGAGCCCCCATGCGCGTTTTCACCTAACGTGGGTTTTGTATGGCAATTTGATAGCGTTACCGATAATGCTATTCGCCATTTGGTCGAAATTACATGGAACAGGTCGGTCTGTTCGGTTCGTAGCATTTCTTGGAATGGCGTATACACTGGGTTTTTATGTAGCCAATGCACTCAGCGGGAAATACGGCACGGCACTACATGATGATGGACATGAGCATCTCGTGCTGGGGGTGGATGGTAATCTTATCTCAACGAGTGTGATATTTTGTTTGTTTCTGCTCGGTGCGATCATAAGTATTCGGCCTAAGAACACTTAAAAACGTGCCAAAATATTGCCTAAAATCAGCGTGCCAAACAGTCATTACATATCACTGAAAAACAGGGCTTGGCAGGGTGAAAAACCCGTGCTAAGAGGCGTCAGATTTCGTGGTGAGAGCCATATATTACGCCGTATTTTGTTTTTCGCTCAGTTTTGCGTTGTCAAATTTGGCAAATGTCATTTGAAAGAGTTTTCATGTCTAACCTAGAGGGAATTGTGAGTTTGGCAGCGGGGCGGTATGCTCAAGCTCTTTTGGAACTTGCGCAAAGCTCTAAGTCTTTGAAAACAGTAGAAAAAGACCTAAAAACACTCAAAAGCCTATTTATCAAAAGCGATGATTTACGGGCCATGGCAAACAGCCCTGTGATCGCAGATACTGATAAGTTAAAAGCTTTATTGGCGGTTGCAAAGAAGGCCAAAATTGGCAAATTAACCACACAATTTATCGGAACGGTTGTAGAGAATCAGCGAGCGGGTGAAATTCCAGCTATGATTACAGCTTTCGAGCAAAGTGTAGCCGCGCTACGCGGTACGCAGAGCGCTGAAATATTCTCGGCCAAAAAACTCACGCCTGCGCAACTTAGCTCGATAAAAACGCAACTTAAAAAATCTCTTGGACGCACTGTAAGCGTGGAAACGCACATTGATCCAGAACTTCTCGGGGGGTTCGCCGTTAAAATCGGATCCCGGTATTTTGATAGCACGCTCAAGACAAAGCTTGAGGGTTTGAAAATGGCAATGAAAGAGGCATAATCTCATGGATATTCGCGCCGCAGAAATTTCTAGCATTCTAAAAAAACAAATCAAAGGGTTTGGCACAAAAGCCAAAGTCAGTGACGTTGGACAGGTTTCGTCCGTAGGGGACGGGATTGCCCGTGTTCACGGTCTTGATAATGTTCGCGCTGGCGAAATGGTCGAATCTCCGGGCAGTGTTAAAGGTATGGCGCTTAACCTAGAGTCTGACAATGTCGGTATCGTTATTTTTGGTGATGATCGTGGGATTAAAGAAGGCGATACAGTTAAACGTCTCGGCGAAATCGTCGATGTACCCGTTGGCATGGGCCTTCTGGGACGTGTTGTAAATGCACTCGGCGAGCCGATTGACGGCAAAGGCCCAATTAAAGCCAAAGAACGCCGCCGTGTGGACGTGAAAGCGCCAGGTATTATCCCGCGTAAATCCGTGCATGAGCCAGTACAAACAGGGATTAAAGCCATTGACGCGCTCATCCCGATTGGTCGTGGCCAGCGCGAACTTATTATTGGTGACCGCCAAACGGGCAAAACTGCAGTAGCTGTTGACGCGATCATCAACCAAAAGGCAGCTTTTGATAATGATGACGATAATGAAAAGCTATATTGTATCTATGTGGTGATTGGTCAAAAACGTTCCACTGTGGCGCAACTTGTCAAAACCCTCGAAGAAAACGGCGCTATGTCTTATTCTATCATTGTGGCTGCGACGGCGTCCGAACCTGCCCCTATGCAGTATCTTGCACCATTTGCTGGCTGTGCCATGGGCGAGTTTTTCCGTGATAACGGCATGCATGCTCTCATCGTATATGATGATTTATCAAAACAAGCGGTTGCTTACCGCCAGATGTCACTCCTCCTGCGTCGTCCTCCGGGCCGCGAAGCTTATCCAGGTGATGTGTTTTATCTGCACTCCAGACTGCTTGAACGTTCAGCCAAACTTAATGAGGCAAATGGCGGTGGTTCTATGACAGCTTTGCCAATCATTGAAACTCAAGGCAATGACGTGTCGGCATTTATTCCGACCAATGTGATTTCTATTACCGATGGCCAGATTTTCCTCGAAACAGATTTGTTCTTCCAAGGCATCCGGCCAGCCCTGAACGTGGGTCTGTCCGTATCCCGCGTGGGTTCATCCGCGCAGATCAAAGCTATGAAACAAGTGGCTGGCCCGATTAAGGGTGAGCTGGCGCAATACCGAGAAATGGCGGCCTTTGCGCAATTTGGTTCTGATCTTGACGCTTCAACCCAAGCCATGTTGGCGCGTGGTGAGCGTTTGACGGAGCTCTTAAAACAACCACAATACTCGCCCCTCCAAGTGGAAGAACAAGTTTGTGTCTTGTATGCGGGTACACGCGGCTATCTTGACGGTATTGCGGTAAAAAAAGTGCAAGCTTACGAAAAAGAGCTTTTGGTGCACCTGAAAGGTCAACACGCTAAATTCTTGAACGAGATTAAAACGGGGAAGAAATTGACGGATGATCTTGAAGATCAGCTCAAAACAATTCTTGCAGCATTCACTTCGAATTTTTCAGGTTAGTCGAGTTTTAGGAGAGCGCGGCAATGGCCAGCCTTAAAGAATTACAAAACCGGATCAAAAGCGTCAAGAATACGCAAAAGATCACCAAAGCCATGCAGATGGTGGCGGCGGCGAAACTCCGTAAAGCGCAAGAGGCTGCGGAGAAATCTCGTCCCTATTCTAGCCGTATTGGTGCGGTGATTGCTAATTTGTCGGCCTCTATGAAGGGAGCCGAGGGCGCGCCGAAATTACTTGTGGGCACGGGTTCCAACCAAGTTCAACTGCTTGTGGTGGCGACCGCAGACCGTGGTCTTTGCGGTGGGTTTAACACCAATATTGTTCGTAAAGCTCGCGAAGAGATTACGTCATTAGAATCTGCTGGTAAAACCGTGAAAATTTTCTGCATCGGCAAAAAAGGTTATGACCAGTTAAAGCGTCTTTATGATGATAAAATCGTCAAAATGGTGTCTTTAAAAGAGCATAAGACCTTAACAGGTGCGATTGCGGCTGAACTTGGCGGGACAGTTACCACCATGTTTGACGCGGGTGAATTTGATGTTTGTAAATTGATCTATTCCGAATATGAAAACGTCATGACCCAAATCCCGACCATAAAAACCATGATCCCAGCGCTGGTTGATAGCGGCGAGGATGATGGCAGTGGCCCTGATCTTGGCGGCGCGGCTTATGAGTATGAGCCTGACGAAGAAGGTATTTTAAAAGTATTGCTCCCGCGCAATATCAACACGCAAATTTTCTCTGCACTTCTCGAAAATAGCGCTGGCGAAATGGGCTCCAAAATGGCGGCCATGGACAATGCGACCCGAAGCGCGGGCGATATGATTGATAAATTAACACTGACATTTAACCGGTCAAGACAGGCACAAATTACGTCTGAATTGATCGAAATTATTTCTGGCGCGGAAGCGCTTTAAGCTAGAGGAAACGACGATGGCTAAAAAACCAGTAGCAAAGAAGGCCGCAGTTAAAAAAACTGCCGCTAAGAAAGCACCAACTAAACGCAAAGCACCTGCCAAAAAAGTAGTTGCTAAAAAGGCAACGGGCCGCATCAGCCAAATCATTGGCGCGGTGATTGACGTGGAATTTACGGGCGATTTGCCAGCGATTTTAAATGCGCTCGAAACCGA
Source organism: Robiginitomaculum sp. (assembly GCA_016765255.1). Taxonomy (GTDB): domain Bacteria; phylum Pseudomonadota; class Alphaproteobacteria; order Caulobacterales; family Maricaulaceae; genus Robiginitomaculum_A. The sequence continues at coordinate 4,352 of JAESQI010000035.1, forward strand.
TAACCAAGGTAATCGCCTTGTGCTTGAAGTGGCTCAGCATTTGGGACAAAATACTGTGCGGACGATTGCTATGGATAGTACGGAAGGCCTCGTTCGCGGACAGCCCGTTTCTGACACGGGCGATTCGATTATTGTACCTGTTGGCCCTGCAACACTTGGCCGTATCATGAATGTGATCGGCGAGCCAGTTGACGAAGCTGGCCCGATTAAAACCACAAAACGCATGTCTATTCACAGAGAAGCGCCCGCCTTTAAAGACCAAGCCACCGAGTCCGAAGTTCTGGCCACTGGCATCAAAGTCATTGACCTGCTTTGCCCCTATGTGAAGGGCGGCAAGATCGGCTTGTTTGGCGGTGCGGGTGTTGGCAAGACGGTTCTGATTATGGAATTGATCAATAATATCGCTAAATCATATGTCGGTTATTCTGTGTTTGCGGGTGTTGGCGAGCGTACGCGTGAAGGTAATGACCTGTACTGGGAAATGATCGAGAGTAATGTGAACGTCGAAGGCGGCGGCGGTGATAGCCGTTGTTCCCTTGTTTACGGACAGATGAATGAGCCTCCAGGTGCTCGTGCCCGTGTTGCTCTCACCGGTCTTACTCAGGCTGAATATTTCCGCGACGAAGAAGGCAAGGATGTGTTGTTCTTTGTGGACAATATATTCCGCTTTACTCAAGCGGGTTCCGAAGTGTCTGCCCTTCTTGGACGTATCCCTTCCGCCGTGGGTTACCAACCTACACTGGCCACTGAAATGGGCCAAATGCAGGAACGGATTACGTCAACCAACAAAGGATCAATTACATCCGTGCAAGCGATTTATGTGCCAGCCGATGATTTAACCGATCCAGCCCCTGCGGCATCCTTTGCCCATTTGGACGCGACAACGGTTCTAAACCGTGCCATCTCTGAAAAAGGCATCTATCCTGCGGTTGACCCGCTTGATAGTACGTCTCGTATCCTAGAGCCGCGCATCGTTGGCGACGACCATTACGCCGTTGCCCGTATGGTTCAGGAAATCTTGCAA
>JAESQI010000036.1 GCA_016765255.1 Robiginitomaculum sp.
CTGATATTGAGTACGTCTTGGACGATTTTAGCACTCACCAATACCCGCCCGCCCTTTGGCGTGAATTTAATCGCATTGCTGAGTAGGTTTAATATAACTTGCCTGATAGCTCGCCTGTCTGCTTGAACCAATAAATCTGTATTCACATCAATATTTGCAGATAAAACAAGCTCAGATGCATCTGCAGAAGGTTGTACCATTTTAAGGCTACTTCTAATCACATCGGCAATATCAAAATCATCATAATTAAGCTCGTACTTGCCCGCTTCCACTTTTGACATGTCAAGCACGTCGCCAATCAGATCGAGCATGTGTTGGCCGCTATCATGGATTAGATCTGCATACTCCGCATATTTTCCAGGTAGCGGCCCAAATAATCGAGACCGCATCATATCTGAAAATCCTATAATTGCATTTAAAGGAGTTCGTAATTCATGGCTAACGCCTGCGAAAAATAGTGTTTTTTCAGCCGATTCCTTATGTGCGTTATTTTGCACCATTTCCAAATTTTTCATATTGGAAACCCTGTCACTACATTCTGAAACAAATGAATATACGTCGCCAGATTTTTGTGGAGCAAGGTCAATTTCAATATATTTTTCGGCCCCATGCTGTCTGTTCATCACAACGCCGTCTTGCCAATATGTAAGAGGGGTTACCAAGGCCGTGACAGGTTCATGGTCATCAAATGCTTTTAAAAATGCCGTTTCCATACTCTGTGCATTGGGGTTCATGGCTTCAACCATCGGAAAGATAGACGTAATTGACAATTTACCATAGTCATGTTGAGTCAAACCAAGCAATGACAACGCCGATTTGTTTGCACTTTTGAGAACACCATCAGGAGAAAACTTCATGAATGCCCCAGGATATATATTTTCCAAGGTCTCGCCGTCTGCATGCGAAACCCCATCATTGTCGCCGTATTCTCCAGTTGAATTTTGACTGGCAGCAAAAAATATTGTACCGATCATCAGGGCAATGAGAGCTGATATTGCCGTCATAAGACTCCAGTTTGATTGCATCTCATTTGCAATAGGTTCTGGCGCATACCCCAATTTATGCAGTGCAAAAATCAGAGCGGCGAAAACTGCGCAAAGCACCGTTGTTTCCATGACTTTTTCTCGTTGAAACAAAGCGGATACCAAAGGTGCACATAAAAACAACATGGCAATCGGGTAGAAGGGCATTGCAAAACAGGCAAGTATTGCCAGAGCAATCCATAACATCAATATAACAACTTGCGCCCATTCTTTAGCCGCAAAGGGCCATAATAAAATAGTCCCCAAGCTTGGTAAAATTCCAGCCAGAGTGTAAGGCCACAAATCAGATATTGGCACACCTTTACTAAATGCAGCGCCCAATGCAGCCGCAACCACACCCAACCATATGAGCCCTACAAATGGCAATCCATAATGACGATTAAAATTCAATGCTACAGCCTCACAACTTTTGTACAATTTATATGTATACCTATATTAGTATACAGTGATATTTTCAGACCAAATGTAAGTATTTTCGTGTATTAGGTGAAAACCCATTGGATAATTACACTTATCAAATTCTAGCNGCAATGACTATGATCATTACCTACAACACTTGCGCTTACTCTTCCCTATGCTTATGTGTTGGCTATGAAATACCCTCAAAACATTGAAGACATGATTGGCGATTTTACATTCCTAGATGATTGGGAAGATCGCTATATGCATGTCATTGAAATGGGGAAGTCCTTGGAAGGTTTAACTGATGACGAACATAATACAGCCAACAAGGTAAATGGGTGTGTTAGCCAAGTATGGCTAGTGACGAGCCAAACTGAAAACCCTGTCAAACTCAAATACCGTGGGGATAGTGACGCTCACATTGTCAAAGGTCTTGTGGCGATTGCCATAGAAATATTCTCTGGGCGAACGCCTCAAGACATTATTGCAATCAACGCAGTCGAAATACTTAATAGACTTGGGCTTTCTGAACATCTATCTGTACAGAGGTCTAATGGCTTAAGTGCGATGATACACCGTATTCAAACTGAAGCCCGCACTCACATTTAAGCAAGGCCATCTTCTTTAGTTCAAGCTTTGCGCCGCCAAAATATAATGATTGCCATCTTGTAATAACGAACCGTTTTCCAAAAACCTATTTAGTGTCACCTCATTGATCCATGCAATAGGACGACAGCGCTTGTCGCCTCTTGGAATTGCAAGATACATATTCCTATCCTTTTCATCATCAACAATTTTGGCATTTTGCTTGACCATAAGCATGAGTATGGTTTGGTCTTTAGGAGACAGAATTTGCATAATTTTAACCCGTTTTCTCGAGCATATTCAGTACAGGCGCTCTATCTAAAAACCTTTCCAAGCGAACAAGTTTTTCGTCAAAATGCGGGTCTTCTCTACAATCTTCAATCACTTTGCACGCATAGCTTACTGTACTGCGATCACGACAAAATGATTTCGCAACACGCGACAAATTAACTTAATAGACCACATGCACAAGATACATGGAAACTTGCCTAGCAAAGCTGAGGTGAGAGGGCCCTTTTGTCTTACTGAACAAACTGGGGCTGGCCACGCCAAATTCAATTGCTACGATTGCAGCAACCAATTGGGCTAATGCTAAATCACTATTGGTTTTTTTCTTACACATACACTTTCGCCTTTTACGAGTAGTATATATTGTAAAACAAATGAGAGGATTATATTCCTATTTGATTGTGAGAAAAACTGTGCATAAGCTTACTCTTATAAAAATAATTACGCTTAAATCTTTGTTTTTATGCAGTTATTTTATCATCCATGGCCTGAATCGCCGCGACTTCAGAAAAGCTGATCATGACGTCATAACCGAGGATCATTGATACATTTACACCGTCCTCTGACAAAGGCAGGCGTATCCAAAACTGAGCGAGATGTGAACGCGCTGGTGTACCTGGCCGTGTCACTCCAGCCGATGGCCTCCCGAATTTATGAACTCTGCTCAATACTCTATGCCAGTATTGGCAGCGATCNCCGATAGGTAGCTCGTCAACATATTTCCCTGTAATCTCGCTATCAAATAAATTCCAAAACCCTGTGCCTGCCAATCTATATTTGAAGCGTATATCTGCATCACTGACTTTACTTTCGAGTAAGCTAATCATCGGCAATTGCTCGTGAATTTCACTTGGGTTTATATCCCGGTGACTGGGTAATTTGCCATTTCTACATTTTGAACGCCAATAATCATATAAATATTGCTGCTCTGGCAATATCATTTGATGACGTAATGCGCGTCCTACTAGCATATTTCTCCCCTTGCGAAATAGATTAATGAATCGTTACTATTCATGAATAAAGAGAATTTACATAGGGCTAGATTTTCAAAGAAATAAAATTTTGCACAATATTTGCAGTTTTTTATATCGGATCCGATTCAATCGGTGCGCGGGCTTAAGATTTACCTAAACCTGTTCGCTTAGCCAATCTGGATCTTTCAAGCGAGTAATTCTTGGCAACCATAGGGTAGTCGCTCGGCAATCCCCATTTTTTACGGTAAGCCTTTGGCGTCAGATCAAACTTTGTACGTAAATGCCGTTTTAAAGATTTATACTTTTGCCCATCTTCAAGACAAATAATGTAATCATCAGTAATGGACGCTTCAAGAGTAACGGCAGGTGTTAGGGGTTCAACCGCAGCATCCTGCGTTACAACACCAGATAAGGTTACAAATACGCTCTCAATCAGTGCGGGCAATGCTTTGGCATCAATCGTGTTATGGCTCACATATGCAGTAATAATATCGACTGCTAATTCCAAAACATATTCATTCTGCTCATCCATTGGATTTATGCCTTTAAAATAAATACACACTCAATAAGGTGGCCGCCAACATGCCCGCTGTTAAAACAGCGGCAATTCCACTCGGCGCATCATGGCTTAATGCCCCTGCGGGACTTAAGAGTTGGTATAATCGCTGGCCAATATTCTTGAAGAATAAGTTCAATATATATTTGATTTGTGCCTCCAAACGATTCCACATGGCGTCTAACCAATGCAATATATTCAGTCCAAACCGCCTATATATCCAATCAAAGTCTAAAATTTGAGCCCGGCGCTCTGGTGGATATAGGCCATACCGTTTCAGCAACGTGAATGCAAACATAGCGCCCATGAGGAGTTGCATTTGAAACACTACATGATCCCGACTATACGGTGTAAATGCCGCCTCACCCGCCACCTCATGTGGCAGTAAACCGTAAAGTAATTGATAGCCACCCCACGGCCACGCCAAGTAAATACAGAAAAACGCAGCAATCCCCATTGCGACCAGCATATTCCACGGGGCTTCTTCAGGTCTTTTTCCACTATCATGTGAAAAGAATGCAAAATACGGCACTTTAATTCCCGAGTGTTCAAGAACACCCGCTGATGCAAAGAGCAACATGGCAAAAACAATGTAATGATGTTCTTCAAACATGGCCGCAATAATCATAGATTTTGAAATAAACCCGCCCATCATCGGAAATGCAGAAATAGAACCTGCGCCGATCAGGCAAAACAATGTGGTAAGTGGCATTGTCCGAAACAATCCACCCAGTTCGGACGCCTTTGCAGTCNCCACTCTATGCAAAACAGCTCCCATGCTCATGAACAACAACCCCTTAAACAAGATATCAATGACAACGTGAGCTGCAACCCCGTTTAGAGCTAGACTAGAGCCAATGCCAATCCCAGCCACCATGAAACCAAGCTGGTTATTGAGACTGTAAGAAAGAACTTTGCGGAGGTCATTTTCAAGGACAGCAAAGAAGACTGGGAACACAGTCATGATCCCGCCAATATAAATCAATATTTCAGTCCCAGCAAACCCTCGCGCTAATGCATAGATTGCCAGCTTGGTCGTAAACACGGACAGGATCACCGTGCCTGTTACGCTGGATTTAGGATAGGCATCTTGTATCCAGTTATGTAAGAGCGGGAAGCCCGCTTTTATCCCGAAGGCGAGGAGCATCAATTTCCCGCCAGGCGCATCGATTCCAATATGGTTAAAGGCGTATGATCCCGTTTCTTTTCCGTATATGAGAGCCCCCGCCAGAAGCAACACACCCGAAAGTATATGCATAGCGAGATATCTCATGCCGGCGGGGTAGGCCTTCTTGCCACCGCGCCAAACTATGAACACGGACGATAGGGCCAATAACTCCCAAAACATAAATAAGGTAATGAGATCACCCGCAAAAACAGCACCAATCCCAGCACCCGTATAGATCAATGCGCTGGTGTCGGTAATTTTGCACTTTTCATGCAACCCGTAAATTCCGTTTAAGATACCCGCAAAGGCAAAAATATTGCCCCAAATCCAACTGAGCGGATCAATGCGCAGTGTTGTGAGATCAAGGTTTACAACACTCAAATACCCGCCAATAAATTCATTTGACCCAGATGCACCTGCGCGTAAATAAATCATATTCAGCACGATCAACGCCAGAGTTGGCGCGCCGATCATCAGGACTTTACGCCCGTGATAGGACGGGACGAAGGCCGCAAAAATACCTGCAAAAATCAGAATGAATGCGGGACTAAATGACAGGAAAAAATCAATCATCATCACCCTCCCCGTAATAATTTTCATCTCGGGACAAAAGCTTAAATAATGGCCACGCACACAACACGACAAAAGAATAGGCTACAAAGCCGATCAAAGTATATGAAGCAAAGAAATCCCACGGGGCTGGGTGATGCAAAGGATAAAAAATGCCAAGCACCGAAAATATGACAAGTCCAATCAAAGGAACAAATATAAAGCTCTTGATCACTTTTTCATTGCCAAGCCATAAAAATGGGACAGCCAAAGGGTGCGCTTCTGTGCGCTCTTTGATTTGTTTCTTGGTCAAAGTCGTGCTTGAGACGGCAGGTTTTTTAGACATTACAGACCTCCGCTTAAGGTTGGCGGCAAAATAGGTTTCAGATATTCAACCAATGGCGTAATCACGAAAAACAGAGCAAATGCCCCTGCAGCCGTGAAGACAGGCGCAAACCGCACCAAGCGGTAATTTTTCAATGATTTTGCTATTCGCGCATCCGCTCTTGGATTATCAGGCTCTAATAAAAACCCGCGCATAGCAACAGGAATGAGATAGGCAACATTGAGTATGGACGAAATCACCAGTGCGGCCAGTAAGACTTGTTTTCCTGAATGTAGTGTGCCGAGCATCAAATAATATTTAGGCCATGAGCCTCCCATGGGGGGTATGCCAATGATTGACAATGAGCCGACTAAAAACGCGCCAAACACCCACGGCATTGTCCGCCCGAGCCCATTTAACTTACTAATCTCGGTTCTATGAGCGACCGTATAAATCGCACCTGCGCACATAAACAGGGTGATTTTGCCCCATGCATGCATGATAATTTGGATAGCCCCGCCCATAATGGCAAAGGGTGCGGCCAGCATGGCTCCAAAGGTAATATAGGCAAGCTGGCTAATCGTGGAATAGGCAAGCCTTGCTTTCAAATTATCCTGACGAAGCGCAATAATAGAGGCGAGAACAATGGTAATCGCGGCAATCCAGCATAAAATTGTACTTGCCGATGTCTGACCGACAAGGTCTATCCCGAACACATAAACGACAACTTTTAGCATGGTAAACACGCCAGCTTTCACGACCGCCACGGCATGCAAAAGCGCGCTAACAGGCGTTGGAGCCACCATAGCATTTGGAAGCCATGGATGGATTGGCATAAGGGCTGCTTTGCCGATACCAAATGCTAAGAGGAATAATAAAATACTGGCCGCCGTTACACTAAACCCGTCAGGGAAAAGCCCGCCGACTTTGAAATCTGTCGTTCCTGCGAGTACATGTGTCCCCATAACCGCCGGCAAGAGAAGACCAAGTGATGTCGCCATGAGTATGAGCAAATATATGCGCCCCCCTCGCTTGGCTTTCGCGTCTCCCTTATGCGTCACCAATGGGAATGTTGATAGGGTCAGAACTTCGTAAAACACAAATAAGGTAATGAGATTACCAGCACTGGCGATGCCCATAACAGCAAAAATCGCAATCGCTACGCAGGTATAAAACCGCGTCTGTTTTTTTTCGTTATTACCGCGCATGTAGCCGACTGTGAAAACTGAATTGACCAACCAAAGAGAGCTGGCAATGAGGGCAAATACTGCGCCTAAAGGTTCCAAGACGAGCTTCAACTCGAAACTCCCAGCGAACTCAACTAGGAAAAGTTCAGGGCGGTTATTGATATCCAACCCCACATACCGCACCAGATATATAACATCGGCCAATAATAACAGACCTGCAATGAACGTAATCGCTTCACGGGTATTCGGCCATTTGTGCGCGAATGGAATGCAAATTGCTGCACCAATCGGAATGATAAGCAAGGCCATTAAAGCGAATTCAGGTGTCATATCAATGCCCCCCGCTCACGGGTACAAGATTCGTAATCGGCCCAGCGTCAAGAACTTTGGCCGCCAATTCAGCCAATCCAATTGTCCATTCTGCATTCACCCCGAACACAATTGCTGCAACCGCGAGTATCCAGAGAGGAATTAACATAGAAAGGGGCGCTTCGTTTTTAGATACGGTCACAGCCCCTTGTTTAGGTGGGCTTTGAAAATAAGCAAGTTCAATCACACGTCCTATATAAATGATAGCCAGAATTGATGTTACCACAATCACACCAACAGCCCACCACCAGCCATTCTCCGCTGCCGCCCTCACCAAAGCAAGTTTTGACACAAATCCAACTGTGCCGGGAACACCAATCAAGGACAAACCCGCTATAGTAAAGCCCGCCATGGTCAGCGGCATGGTTTTGCCAAGGCCGCGCATGTCTGACACTTGCGTAATCCCAAACCGATACCAAAACGCCCCTACGGCTAAAAACAATGCCCCCTTAATCAGGGCATGATTGATCATATGTAAATAGCCAGCCGTCAGACCAAGCGTCGTTGCCATGCCAATACCGAGCAACATATACCCCACTTGCGCCACCGACGAAAATGCAAGGATACGCCTAATATCATTTTGAAATATGGCCTGAATACTGGCAATGACCATCCCGATAATGCCTGCCCCTGCGAGCAAATACATTAAAAATTTTGCGACAAATGCCCAATTGGGATCAAAAACCGTAAAGGTAAATCTTAAGAGTAAATATAGCGCCGCTTTTGTTGCCGTCGCCGCCAAGAATGCCGTCACGAAACTCGGCGCATAAGCATAAACCCCGGGCAACCATGTATGCAGTGGAAACATGGCCAGTTTTAAACCCAAGCCAATAACAATAAATACAAAGGCTAATTTAACCACACGATTATCTGGCCCCGTTTCTTGTAACACGCGGGCTATGTCAATCATATTAAGCGTTCCTGTGTGCATGTATAAAAACCCGATACCAATGACAAAAAAGGTTGCACCGATACTGCCCATTATCAAATAATTATAGGCCGACGTTAATGCCCGCCGGTCGCGTGACGCACCCATTGCAACCAAAACATAAGTGGACAGAGAGGATACTTCTAAAAAGACGAAAACATTAAAAGCATCACCAGTCGTCACCATGCCGAGTAATCCTGCCAAAGCCACAAGAAATGTAGCGTAGAACGGACTTCGTTTTTTCGGCTCTATTTCCGCCATCACACTTGGCAAAGCATAGAGTGTACACAAAGTGGCGATTGTAGAAATTAGCACTAATATTGGCGCGTTGAGGGAATCAATATAATAAGAAATTCCCATAGGAGGCGCCCAGCCGCCCATGGCGTAGGTATATGGCCCGCTGTTTAAGACCAATAACAAAACACTTAAGGATAAAAACACACAGACCAAACTGGTTGTTAAAACGGCGCCCCAAGCAATTTTTTCAGCCCACTTTGCTTTGCTGGGCAAGATAGCGACCAACACCGCTATGAGCAATGGCAGTACCACCAATAAGGCAGGGCCGTGAACCAAAACCCAGTTCGGTATCCATTCGATGTTAGGATTCATACTCGTGTACGTCCTTCAAGGTTATAACAATAATCCAGTTCATCAATTTCGTCTTCTTGTATCGTCCCATAAGATTCGCGTGTTCGAACCACCAGAGCCAAGCCGATTGCCAGCGTCGCTACACCCACGACANTTGCNGTCAATATCAATACATGCGGCAGAGGGTTTGAGTAGATAACCTCACTAACATTATGGCTCGCCTCTGAAACATGTCCTACATTTTCATGAGAAATGCCATGGCCCGTTTCAAATTCACTTGGATCAATAATCGGTGGCTGGCCATTTTGCACTTTGCCTATCGTGATATACAGGATAAAAACAGAGGTTTGGAACATACTTAGTCCGACAAGTTTTTTAATCATATTTCGAGAAGCAAATACGACAAAAAGGCCCGTCATCATCAATATAATGACGACTATATAATTATAATGAGTGAATAAGAGTCCCATTTACCAATCCTCGTCCGACAGGTCTTGTACGCGACTGGCAAAGGCGTAAAATATAGCCAGCATTGAAAATGCGACTGTGCAAAGAACGCCAAGCTCGACNGAAAATATCCCCCAATGTTGCCCTGCAGCATGGGTGCTATCTGGTGCAAACTGCGTATAATCCAAGAAATTACCGCCAAGCATCCATGTGGCCACACCCGTTCCGCCGTAAAGCAGGACGCCAAAGGTCATGCCAATCCTCACCCACGAGGGGGGCACGGCTACTTTTGTCGCTTCTATGCCAAATATCAAAGCATATAATATGATAGAAGAGGCAAGAATGACACCTGCTTGGAAACCACCACCTGGGCCAAAATCTCCGTGAAATTGCACATAAAACGCAAACAATGCGATGAGGGGGATCAACATTTTAGCGACCACTCTTAAAATAACATGCGGGTTCATGAGCGGGCTCCCTTCTTTTTTGCAACTGGTTTGCGTTTTGTTTTAGCAGTTGTCTTTAATTTGTCTTGCTTAGGTTTTTTTAGCTTGGTTGCGGGAAGTGATTTATCTATATCTTGACCATTGGGTTTTGCTCGCCAATGCCCAGCATTCCCATTCAAACCCAATAATAGCAATACACCTAATCCAGCCATAAAAATAACAACGGNTTCGCCAAATGTATCATAACCCCGATAACTCGCCAAAACGACAGTGACAACATTAGGAATGAATATTTCTTGCTTTGTGGCTTCGATATACTGAGCGCCGATATAGGCATTAGCTGGAGAATGTGCATCGCCAAAGGCAGGCATATCNCCAATGGCGTAAAAGAGCGCAAGCCCAGTGACCATCACAATGAGAAACGGGCCGATCTTATGTTTAATATCAATCGGCTTTTCAACCCGATCCGTTAACAACATAGCGCCGAGCATAAGAACTGTCGAAATCCCCGCACCAACAGCAGCCTCCGTAAAAGCAACATCAACGGCGTCCAAAGACACAAACCAAACTGCAGACAAAAGAGAATACACACCTTGCAACATGACAATCGCAAACAGTGACCGCATACGCACGACAGCAAAAGCCACCACCAATAACATGGCCATCAATCCAATGTTGAGAACTAAAGTCGCGGAAAAATTCATTAGCGCTTCACCTCTCTACTTTTCTTTAATTCTTCAAGGCTTGGCGCTCTATACTTACCAAGCAATGGCTTTAGGCCTGCATGGTCGGCGGCATTTGCCACCGCGTGAGAGGCTGTTGGTGAGGTCAAAAATAACAAAAAGGCAACCAGTAACAGTTTAAGACTTGTTTGGGTGAAACCAGATTGAACCATCAATCCCAAAATAAGTAACTCGGCCCCTAAAGTATCCGTCATGCCAGCCGCATGCATAAGAGTATAAAAATCTGGAAGTCTTAAAACGCCAATTGTACCCGCCAACACGAAAAAAATGCCGCTGATTACCAAACCACTACTAACTAGTAGTTGCAAAAGGTCAACACTCATGTTTGTTTCCTTTTCACTGGTTTACTGGTCTTGACTGTTGGCTTGTCGATATGTGCATCCGCAAGAGAAATTGATAAAGCTTTGTACCGGAAAAATTTTAATATAGCGATTGTGGCAATGAAGTTCATAAGTGCATACAATATGGCGATATCAATGCCGTCGCCCCTCCCGATAATAAATGAAAATACACACAGGAATAAAACCGTTTTCGTACCAAATGAGTTAACCGCTAAAATACGGTCATAGACCGTAGGGCCAGCCAACAGGCGTCCAAGTAAAAGTGCCATCCCAACTAATAACAAAATAGCGGCGCTCACATTAAGGTAGTATAAAATTTGCGTCATTTATTTTTTCAGCTTCTTTTTAGTGGCCCTACTCGGTTTCACATCTTGATGTTCAAAGGTCATTTTGTCGCCCATAGCTTTGCCTGCACGAATGCCCATGTCTTGGAACCCTGCAATATCGGTTAATTCTTCTAGTAAAGAATGCACCATCATTTGCCCTCCGTACATTCTAACAGATATAGTACCCGGCGTTAGCGTGACGGAATTCGCAAATACCGTCCGTCCCAAATCTGTATCATGCTTCATTTTGACATAAAAGACGGAAGGAGATATTTCCATATCAGGACTTAAAACCGCTTTTACAACAGCCACATTTGCTTTGATGATTTCTTTAAATAACCACGCAAAATACCAAATGGATTTGACGTGTAAATAGGGCGCAGTTTCGTCGTCGAGAATTTTCATGCGCGCCGCAAGTCCAACAACGATTAAAACGGAAATAGCGCCCGAGACGAGCAACACTGTGTGATCAAAATACCCTGAAAGTATGAACCAATATATGACAAGCACAACAAATAATGTAATTGTATATTTATTCATGTCCACCCTTCAGAGCCTTATTGAAGGATAATATAGCGACATTTAAAAACTTTGTCCAAGTATTGAAACCAAGTTTATAATAATAAATTTCTTGACTTACAAAATTAGCTTTTCCGATTCCCGAAAACCAATGCAGCCGTTATAGCTGCGGCCCCATAGTCTTCTTCTTTTGGGATCACACCGCGTTTTATATATTGCAATACGTCAGGAGTTAGAGACGAGGTCAGCGACCAATTCCAATAGCGCAGCACAGTTTGCGCATTATCGGTAGATATTCCGTCATATACTCGGATGATATTTTGCAATTTTGGATTTGGTGAACCATCATCTAAGGTAAGCGGCCTACCAAGCGCGCGCCATAATTTTTGTACATATTCACGTTTTAATCCAGGAGCCTTACAGAGAATCGCGAGAGCCTCCCCACCTTCATCCGCAATAATTTGCGCGCCAGTTGCTGGTTTGACACCCGCCATATAAGAAATTTCTTCCGCAATCTCACGCGTCATTCCTGCGCGTTCCGCCTCGTCAATCGCAGCCTCTAAACTCTCAAAGTCTGACCGTTCAATGGCTATGCGGTTACGTTGCCTGCGTTCGATAAATTGTAGCGCTTTGCGCACTGCCGCGTCGTTCCAGCCTTCTGCTGCCGCTTGCGGATATAAATCTGCACATGATTGTTGTAAGACGGCCCTCGTAACCCCGAACCGATGAAGGATCGTTTTGCGGTTTTTTGCATCTGCCCACCAAAACATCGTTAGTCCGTGAGACGGACGCAATTCGTCGCGCTTGCAGAGTAATTTTACATAGGGTTGATGTTGGCGCGACACTGTTAATATTCGTTGCAGTGCTGTTTCAGAAAAACTAGCCCCTTTATTTGCCAGCAAGATTTCCACAACCTCTTCTTCTAAAAATTCTACCATAACATCGACAACTGCGTCGGTCACTTTACGGCGCAGTGCCATGACGCGGCGATGTTCTTTGGAAACTTTGCGGGCTATTTGAATGAGATCTGAATCAGTTAAGCTTTTGCTTTTCTCGAGGATATGTTTGGCAACTTCAATATCGTCTTTTGCGAGTATAATCAGTATCGTACGAGGCACTTCATTGAGCATAACGAGCCTCTTGGCCACACTTTCTCGAATTTTTATATCTGCATCGCGTAGAAGTTCTACCAACACATCGCCCGCCATATGCCGCTCTTGTGGGGGCAGTTGAGAGGACGGAATACAAATACATCTGATAAGCGTTTTACCAATGCGCGCCGAACTTTACTGGGCGGAGTATCGC
>JAESQI010000002.1 GCA_016765255.1 Robiginitomaculum sp.
TAAATCCTAAGAAGTGTATGACTATAAATTGTACAGGCCAGTCTGTACTATAGACGATTGTGTTGTTAGCCAATCCTAATTCAATTCCGCTAGCAACAGTACTTCATAACAACTTATTGCAGCAGTAAGTGAACCTCCCCCGCTTTAGTTGACACCTTCTAATAACTTAGGAGGTAGTACATGCCAAGATATACCCAACCCAAAAAGACTTGGAAATATACCAAGGACTTTAAAGTGAAGGCTGTTAAGTTGAGTCTTCAAAACAACATTCAATCTAAACAAGTGGCCGAAGCACTAGATATACATCCCTTTATGTTATCTCGCTGGCGCAAAGAATACCGTGAAGGAAAGATTCAAGGTGACGGCCAGAAGCGAGTAGGCGTGGATAAGAAGAAACGAGCAGTCAGCGGCAAAGAGCTAACAGAAAATGCGCAGCTCAAGAAAGAAGTTGCACGCTTAAAGAAGGAGAACGACCTTCTAAAAAAGTGGCAACGGTATCTGGCGGAACGACGACAGAGCGATTTGAATACATCCAAAGATACCGAGAACTAGGCGTTACTTTTTTATGTGAATGGCTGGGCGTTACGCGCGGTGGTTTTTATACTTGGGAAAATCGTAAACCCTCTAAACGCTATCATGAGGATCAAACACTGCTGAAACATGTTACCCGGCTTTACTGGCGAAGCGGTGGCCGCTATGGCAGCCCTAGGATATATAAACAACTGATAAAACAAGGCGTCCAAGTGGGCCGTAAGCGCATTGAGCGGCTTATGAGGGAGGCTGGGCTTAAGGGTCGTGTTGTTCGAGTTACTCGTCGTCAACCAGGGTTAAAGCGCTTCAAGGCTAAAGGTGAGAACCTATTGCATAAGATGAGCAAGCCAACAGCGATCAACCAAGTGTGGGTGGCAGATGTTACCTATTTGAAGACCAACGGCAAGTGGCAGTACCTGGCTACGGTTATGGACCTTTATTCACGTAGGATTTTAGGGTGGTCACTGTCTTCGACACGAACTACAGAATTAACTAGAGCGGCTTTAACTTATGCACTGAAGAAGAGGAACCATCCCCAAGGGGTGCTCTTTCATACAGATCGTGGCGTTGAATACGCTGGTGGTGAGTTTCAAAAACTATTGATGGAGAATGGATTCAGGCATAGCATGAATCGGCCAGGACATTGTACTGACAATGCCTTTATGGAGTCATTTTTCCATAGTTTGAAAGCCGAGCTCATTCGCGGAGTGACATGGAGCAAGGTAGCGGAGCTTAGGCGTGCTCTATCGACATACATTAATCGGTTTTACAATACTGTTCGGTTACACTCAGGTTTAGATTACGAGTCGCCGATAGAATATGAACAACGCGCAGCGTAGATATGATGGTGTCAATTTTATCGGGGGAAGATCATTCGCTACGCGAACTCTTTATTAAAAGCGTTATGTGTGCTGTTGGGTTTCAGCATAGGACTAGGCGAGAGAACCCATTAAGCTTTAGAGTCGAGCAACCTGGCATTTAGCTCCTCTACAACCCGTATGAACTGGTATGGTTTACCCAGACCATATAATTCGACATTGGCCTCCATTAGGCTTATGTCCATGGAGATTCAAACAGAACAGCAAAAACTAGAGAAGCAATTCCCCAAGATGTTGATCCTAATGGTCATTCTTGGTACATATATCGCTACTCACTAAAAAGAATAATATATCGAGGCCTTCATTGAAGCAGCCCCAAATATTCACAGGTAAGTTCCGCCTGCTTTTTCAACTGAGCATGTCAGCACTCAATGCTGAGCATCTGTGCTCGCGACACATAACAATAAAGTCAAAGAGGTGCAGCAAGCGGCACTCGTTACTAAAAGCGTTATGTGTTTCGTAGCGCTGGCAGACCGATTCTGGGACTGGATGTATGAAACTTACAATTAGAGGTTTAATCGAAACCTTGGGCGTGTCGGCCGTGGTCGTATCACTGCTGTTTGTAGGTTATGAATTACGATTAGCCAGATCCATAGCTGAGTCTGAGGGTTACGCTCAGGCCGCTGAACTCAACCTAAGCTTAAGTGAGTACATATCGAATAATGCGGAATTATGGCTAAGAGGTTGCATGGACGCAGAACTAAGCCTTGATGAAGAGGTAGTGTTCACTAATATAGCGTTAGCTGTATTGGGGTATCAATTTACGCGTTGGGGTCGCTCTCGTATCGGAATCTCCGACTTACNTCCACGCTCTGGGCCACGTCTAGTGGCGCGCAATCGGTATAACTATCCAGGCATCAATGGAGTATGGGAAAGTCGGGGCAGAGGGAGTGCTGAGTTCAGAGAAGCTGTAGACGAAGAATATGAACTCCTTTTGGAATCTAATACTGAAAGGCCTCAGAACGCCGTTTTTTGTGGAAAATAGAGTGTGGTGTACTATTTGAATTCAGACCAACACATAACAATCAAATCAAAAAGGACACCCACGGGGTGCCTATTATTCAAAGCGTTATGTGTATAGCATCCTGCCAATTTTGTAATTGAATTTAGCCGTGACATTAGTGGAGTTTGAGTGACTGAATCAGAGCTACTAACACTATATTTAGAAATCGCTGCAACTCAGAATGGCTATTTGGCTTGGTGTGCAAGTGTCATAACAGCCCTATACACTGTTGCATACATGATAGGCACCAAGTTACATATTCGCTCAGTGATTTCGATTGTACACATGTTTCTTGGAGTCTTATCTTTTGTATTTATTCTAGTTAGTAGTTACGCTAGTTTCGAATTTGATGTGATCGAGAGTCTGAGACAGCTACAATCTAGTGGCACACATTTATCACCATTTTCAGAAAACTTGATTAGTAGGATGGAAGAAAGCATTAATCCTATCTCTGTGATCTCGATTCTCGTAACGTTAGCATTTCCAACTGGTGGAATTTGGTATCTAATTTACCAATACCGAATAGGCCGTAAATCAACTGAAAATGAGAACGAGTAGAATCAACACATAACAATCAAATCAAAAAGGACATGCTGCGCATGCCTATTATTAAAAGCGTTATGTGTTTCGTTGCGGGTAGTTCGCGAACAGACATATCTGAGCAATAGATACTAAATGAAAAATGATTCTTTACAAAAATGGGCGCTAGTAGCTGAAATTGTTGGCGGCGTGGCTATAGTGCTGTCATTAGCATTTGTTGGATTTCAAATTAGGCAGGGTTCAGAGCAAACTGAATTGAACACCAGAGCAGTTGAGGTTAGCGCTTATCAAGACCTAATTAGTCAAATGAACAACATGTACCTTGAATTGCTTGGCGATAGCGAAATGAATGATCTTGTTTTCATGTTTATGACAAATGAATTAGTACCCGACGAACAACAAAGGCGCCAGCTATTTATATATATGGGATACGTGTTCAGACATGCAGAAATGGCCTACTACCAATTTAGTAGAGGGCTAATTTCAGAGGAACAGCTATATAGCGTAACCGTCCCCTTACGGCAGGTGTTGAATACAGAAATGGGATATGAAAGGTGGCGCGACCAACCATTACCTAGAACTTATACCGAATATATGGAAGAGCAAAAAGCTGCTGGATGGCCTGAGATTCTTTAAAAAAACTTCAATATTGTAGAAACAGCACTATTATGGAAATAATTGGACCTAGACCAACACATAACAATAAAATCAAAAAGGAGGCACTACGTGCCCCTATTATTCAAGGCGTTATGTGTCTTGAATCTTCAAGATCGAGAAAGCTGGGAGAGCAGTTAGTTTGAAACTAAGCAGAAAAGAGATCATAGAAATAACTGGACTTTTGGC
>JAESQI010000037.1 GCA_016765255.1 Robiginitomaculum sp.
AGCCAGGATCTCTGTCGCCGGTAACTCTACACTTAATTTTGTCGCCTGCGGGCGTAGTACCCAAGAAAACGAGATCATATTCACCGTTGAGCTGGTCTTTTTCACTAGGCCCTTCGCCGGGTTTAGGTAAAATATGATTTTCCAGTAACCAACGAATTGGTGGCACGGCTAGGCCCATTAAAAAACCNTTCAANCCCCANGCNGTTGCACGNGCCATNCGTTTTCCNCGNNNNCNCTTNCCAGTCNCCANCGCTTCTTCATACATAAAATCAGNNCCNTAACTATTGNCGCTTAAAGCATTGGAGCGGTGNACCACACGAGTGTTTATGGCCGCCATCACAAATGGTGCAATCCAACTCTCATATTCATTGTCATACTCCATCTTCACATTGTGCTGGCGAGCTGAAAAGCCGTGGTCAGGTGGACACAAGCTATAGGGATCCATCAATTGCCGACGAAGCTCTGCATTACCAGCTGCTTCTTTGACCATATTGATCATGCTTGCAATAGTACCACCGGATGCTCCCCCTTTCAGTTTCGCAACCCGCATATTTATTCGGCTGCAAGTTTTACCATACGCGCTTAAGGCTTGTCGTTGTAAAAAATGTACGCCTAGATCCGACGGAATTGAGTCAAAACCGCAGCAATGCACGATCACAGCTCCTGATGCTTGTGCGACCGTTTCATAACGTTTTTGCATTTTGTGAATCCATTGAGGTTCACCACTGAGATCGCAATAATGGGTTCCCGATTCGGCGCAAACCTTAACCAGAGCATCGCCATATAATGCATAAGGGCCAACCGTAGAAATGATTACTTTTCCGCGTGCACACATCGCTTGTAGTGCAGTCTCATCGTTGGCCTCTGCAAGTAAAATTTCTANGTCAGATAANCCCATGCCCTCACTGAGTTTCTTGAGTTTGTGTTCCGATCGCCCTGCGATCGCCCAACGTATAGAACCATCAGTGAAATGTTCGTGCATATAGCGGGTCAATATCTGTCCTACAAAGCTGCTTGCACCATAAACAATAATGTCGAAATCCTGATCTACCATATTCACTCCACCAATATCCAATATGAGTAATGCCTATTCGTTTGAGTTACCAGTTGAATTTGCCATAGCCATATGGAATGTAGGATTGACGACATTGTTATAATAACCATTTGCAGTGTTATACGTATCATATGCGCCGACCGCTGATCCAGCCCCCATTGCCGTTGCCGCATTTTTAACGGCTGACTCGCCTTGCCCCTTTGCCCATGACTTTGCTTCCTCAGCCGCATTTTTTGCAGCATTCTCCATGACATGTTTGCCAAAATTCTCAGTGGAAAATTCCATTTTACAAANTTTGGCTGAGTTAGCCNTTGCAGATTCTGGAGATTGATTTAATAAAGCATCTTCATCATCGATAGCTTCGCTTACATAACCAAGCATTAACGTAGAATAGCACCAAAGCTNGTTTTCTTCGCGCTTGAAAGAAGCGATTTGCCCAAGCAAGCTGCTTGCAACAGCATTAAGCCCAGCATAACCAGCCAGATTGGTGTACACTTCATACATCTTATCAATTTTATCAAATTCCTTAGCCAATTCTTCAATATGACCACCTTTAGCAATGATGCCCTTGCCAATATAAACACCCTTAAATATTTTCAAAGATTCCTCATCAGCAACCCAAACCCAATTTTGATTGCCACTGACGCGGATGGTTTTGATCGAACCTGGTTTGTCACCAGGCATTCTGACAGGGGGATCATTTTGCCAAGTTTCTACAACCAGATCATCCAGATCGGCGGCGAGCACGACTTCAACCGCATTCTGACCGCCTAAAACATGACTTTCGGCGATTGAACCGGACACTTCAAGGCGACGAATATCATCGGTTCTTTCCACCCCATATCCTCTTGTCCACTGATCAACGACATCAAATATTTCAGTTTTCATTTGTCCTGTGGAGCTGGGCAAATATAGAGATCGTTTCAGATAAATATTAGGCCCTCCCGACAAAGAGGCCTGCCCTCCAGATCCTAAATTAGTGAGTGTGCGAAATCCGTTAACGCTGGCCACGAGATCATAGGAAGGGCGTTCATACATATCTGTGTATTCGGTCGCATCGTTTTTGTCTTGGGTGCGTAATACCTGAATCCAGTTTGAAATATAAGCCGCCGTTGCGATGTTCGGTGCGAACCCGCCATGGTCAAACATCAAATCTATTCGTCCTACTAAATGCCAGCCAACATGTTGGTCATCAAGAAAAAATAAATCACGTTTGGATACACGTTCTTTCCAATATGGCTTTCCCCATTTACTCCATCCGGAATAGCTACCAGTTTTGAAGACAAAAAACAATTTTGGTCGAGTTGGGTTCGCCATTTTAGGCTCTTCATACACTTGTTCCGCACTCAGTTCAGTGCCGCGCAGTGTGATAGATACATTTCTAGCGTTATATGTTTCAGTGGTATCTACAAAATTTTCAGGAATATCGGAAACAACAATGACAGCTTCGCTAGCCACGCTATCTTTATTTATATTTTCAGTTTCCACAACATTTGGTATCGGGTTCACATTTGTTTTACATACCAACTCATCATAGCAACTGCCTTGAGCCGTGTAACTCAGCGTAGTATAGCCGCTCAATTGTCGTCCTATCAATGCATATACGTCGTCTAGGTTGCTAACGTCTGTAATCATTAACGCAATGCCATTGGTGCCGTCCGCTATTTGGTGAATCAGTTTATGATCAGCATTAACCCCAAGCGCAATCCCGATCACACGAATGTTTTTGGTATTAAGAATTTTTAGCGTTTCCTCTACCGACCCACCGACATTGTCTTCTCCATCAGTTACCAGAACAATCGTTCCATTGGCAAGATGGTCATCTTCTGCTGCCTTTTTTAAAGCCGTATGAATACCAGTATAAGAGCGTTCGCTAAACCCGTTCGCGGCCTGTCGGATTTTTGAGCCATCTCCTAAAGGACCAAGTTCAACCTCAACAATCGCGTAATAAGCAAAGCTGATCAATCCAACCGGCGTTTCCGGTGACAGTGTCTCTGATAATCTTATGATTGCTTGCTTAGCAAGTTCAAATGCATTGATATCAATCATACTTCCGCTGACATCGCTTACAATAGAAACAGCTCCGCTGCTTGGTATCAATTTATCGATCCTGTATTTAACGGATTTTCCATTATCAGTGATCCTCAAATGTTGTGGTAAGACAACGCCGCTCCCTTGTCCCTCAAACGAGACCTGTACATCAACATTTGGATAATAGGTGGTATCAATATTTTCGATTTTTATCGCCGTTACCGCTTGCGTATCCATCGGTACAATATCTAAAATGTCTGCAGAAGGTTGCTCCAAGCCCAAGCCCGGTGTCCATCCTTCAGTTGAAAAGGGACGCCCTGTGATATTTTTTTCTTCAACCTGCAAGACCGGTGTCCAAACGTTCACCTGTGATGGATCAGGCGAGCCATTGAGAAATCTGATAGGGTCATGCGTAGGCAAGAAACCAAAGGATATATCTTGCCCAGCCGTTTGACCTTCCCAGTGCAATAACGGTTGTTCAATCCCCCTACTATCGCGCATCCATAACTCTATATCTGTGGGTTTAGCTGGGTATTCGTTCCAAAATGAGGCATCAATTTCAGGTCTGGCATGTTCAGGATAAGTTGGATTAAAATAACGTTCTTTTCCACCCTCTTTTGTTGCGACTACATAGACGTGGCGAAAGTTCGGGTTATCATCTGCCCACCATGAATAAGAGTAATTCAATTTATCATCAAGAATGGTGATGGCTTCATCAACCATTGCGCTCATTCTTTTGGCTTCTTCACCAACGGCTTGTTGCAGTTGGGCAATGTGTGCATCTTGTTGCTTCAAATCATAGCCAATATGTTTGGCAATCTTCTTCAAGACCTTACTTTGCTTGCGTTTGAAATGACCTGATTGAGGAACAGCTTTTGAATCTTCAACTTTATATAATTTTGCATCCCATCCCATTTCTTGCAAGGGTGCGGCTAACAAAACGGCTCGGTCCTGTGAGTTTCCGACACGGGTCCGTAACATATTTTCAGGGGTCTGCCTTCGACCATAATATGCCGAATAGCCAGTATGGTCGCGGACAAATTCATAGGCTGCTTTTGCGGTTTTCAGGTTTTGCGCTGCTTCTTCCACCTTCAAGCCGGGCGCCTCGAGTTCTGCTCTGTATTCAACCAATAAATCTGTGAGATTATCTGTGCTTTGACTGAATTGCGGACTGCACAACTTTAGAAGTAACAAACACAAGACGAGGAAAATGCCTCCCAGTGCAATTCTTGTTTTGGAATTCCAGCTCTTCATATTACCCCGTCTTGGCAAAGCCTAACATAAATCGAGGGAATTGTCTATGATTGCTAAATAATGGACGATTGCGATCGTCAAGCAGATTAAATTTGGACGCAGGTCAATTTTTGGCAATTGGCTGCGGGTCGGTGTTGACGAGATCTGCGCCAAGCGCCGGTATGATTTCCCAGACGGGCGGTATGTTATGACCGTTTTCACTAAGCTGTTTGTCCAATAATATACGAATTTCATCGCTGAAGGAGTTTTTCCCCAATTGCCAAATCTGACGTCCACCGGGTGTGTTCAGAATTGCGAGAGGAAAGGCTATGTGTCTCTGCAAACCGGAACCCGGAAGTAATTTTTCCTGTTCCATGAAATACGCTTGTTCCGCTATCAGAACGGCATACTGGGTAAATTTGATGAAGTCCATTTGCTCGCGCGGGGTCGCTGACACATAATCTTGCAGGCAGACGCGCACACTATCTAAAGTCCTTGGTTCATTCACTAAAGCGTTGAAATATCCCATTCCTGATTTTGTTAGATCTTTCACCGTTTCCGCCCGTGCGAGCGCGTGATCTTTGCGCTGCTGCAAATAGATCGCAACAAGCGAGACGAGGATCAGACCGACAGCAACAATTTGCGTCATATAGTAGATGGATTCGAGTGTCATGGGATGGGCTACTCCTTATGTATTGGTGAAGCATAGGTAATACCATATTTAGGGGGGTTCACAAGCAGAGCAGTCTAAGCGGCCATTGTGGCCAGCTTTTATTTTGGCGTTATACCAATTATGGCCATGTTAGGCCTGTCATTATTGTAAGTCCAGAGCCACGTTGCGGCTAAGCTTTGCACCTTCTCTATCGGTGTAAATATGTATTGTGACAGCCATTCATATCAGGTGGTGCAGTTGCATGCTCCACGTCTTGCTTACCTGTTGCCCTAGAAAACTGCGCCCGCATTTTTCATGTGGAGAACGGTAAGGTGCAAGAAATTGACAAGGCGACTAATTCCACACTTCTGAGGTGGCTCTGCTAAATCGAACAGTATGGCAGCTTAGTTTAGGTGTGTTTTGGGTTTCATTTATGCTGCCAAATTCCTTGTTTGTGCTGCCCCATAAGCCATATCGGGCGTGTTGCCGTCAAGGGCTGAATGAGGGCGCTGCGTATTATAGAAGCTGATCCAATCACCAATAACCCGCTTTGCCGCAAAGCCGTCACTCATTTCATGCAGGTAAACGGCTTCGTACTTCAGTGATTGCCACAGGCGTTCAATGAAGATGTTATCAAGATACCGGCCACGGCCATCCAAAGCCTGCAGCCTCCACTGACTGATTTGATTGGGATGCAGCTTATGCCGCGCCGCTATTTGTGAAAGTGTTTGGTCTCCACGCAAAGCCTCAAGCGCAATCTTCGCTTTGAAATTATCCGTAAATCGTCTTCGTTTTGTCATGTCGTTCTCCTCCTCAAAGGATAAAAAACACACCTTAACAAACTGTCCGATTTAGCAGGGCCACCTCACTCTGGAAAATGAAAGCCAACCGCGACCTTTTAGCGGGCGGTTATTTTGTATTTAAAGGTAAAGCACTCTGCTCATCTGAATAAATAATTTTATTCACAGCAAAATTAAGCACCTATATTACGCTATATTCTGCTTCCAATTTGCTTCCAATCCCGAAAAACCAAATATAGTTAATCACTACTACAAGTATATATCATTGATTTTATTGATGAAAACTGGAGCGGGCGATGAGATAGGCGTTACAACTTCCTCGTCCCGAACTTTAGAACGAATGCCTAAAGAAATCAATACGATAACTAAATCATCGAAATATTCGATGCAAGATTTGTACGCTCTTTTGTACACATATTTAAGCGGTAATATGTCAACGCTGTATTGCAATTATCGATCTACGCCTCCCATCTCAAAACTTCAGAAATAGGCCTCAGCTAATCGGCTTACATTGAACGATTTTAAGACGTTCAGTTTCCAAGCTAATTGGGCAATGCGTAAGTTTAAACTCCCTTTGTTTTGTCATTCCTTTGGCTTAGTATCGCAGCGTCGTAAGTACCCGATGAAAATAAATTCCAGCGGTAATTTTAATAACCGTCACTGCACTCAACTTCACTTATAACTTGCCGCATGGCTTTTGGCATGCGAAAGTCTTACTGTGGATTGGTTGTTCTGATACGTTATAATGGAGGAGAAGATGCTATTAACTTCTAGTTTTAATATACGTGGTGGACGTGTTCTTTCGCTCCTCAGGCCATGTGTTTTGTTGAACCTTACAAAATTAATCTTATTAAGCTTTGCAGCAACGTTCTTATTATTCCCGTCATCGAGTTTGGCTCAATCAACTGGCGTAGAAGTGAAGTCCAAGAACTTCGTCCTCACTGGGGATATTTCTGTAGTCGAAGGGAAACGTTTGGTTAAAGACCTCGAAATTTTTCGGTTGAGTCTTTTCAAATTGTTTAAAGTAGAACTCGAACCAGAAGCTACTCCTGTTAAAATTTACGCCTTAAAAAGTACGACACAGTTTCAACGCCTTGTAAAAAACAAAACCGTAGCAGGGGTTTATAAAAAGAATATTCACGGCCCTATATTTGTTCTCGATGCAAAAGGAGGATTTAAATCTGGCGATGCAGCACGACGCGTAGCTCTCCACGAATATGTTCACCACGTCATTGCAACATATACGAACCAGAAATTTCCTCGCTGGTATAATGAAGGGTACGCAAATTTTCTTGCAAACTTTGAAATCAAAAAGGGTAAATTTATTATTGGCGCACCAGATCGAAATTATGGACTCTATTTAAAACGGGCCAGTTGGATGTCTATGGATACTCTTATTGCCTCTGTAAACCAGTACCCCTTTCAGTCAGGTTCTTTACGGGGAAGTCAACGGGATATTCAAGACGCATTTTATGCACAGAGCTGGTTGGCTGTTACCTATTTACAAACCAATCCAAACTATGCTCGTAAATCAGGTGAATATTTGCAACGTGTTCATCAAGGCGAAGACAGTATTCAGGCTTTTACATCTACATTTGAGCAATCGCCAGAAGAGTTTGGGAGAATATTGAAGAGTTTTTTGAAGCAGAATAAGTTTTTACATTATCCTTTTCCATTGTCAAAATTAGAGAAAAAGCCTGAGATGACCATTAGAAAATTAAGCCCCAGCGAATTCCAAACAGCTATGATACAGGCAAATATGCAATTTAATTAAGGTGCTGTCTTTCGAGCGTTTCAACAAGGATTGGCGAACATTCTAAGAATTTTTTATTTTGGGCGAATGCTGCCATATTGGTAAACCTTACCAATGCCTTATTTTGTGCGTTTTAAGCCTCTGTGCAAAAGGACGACTTTTCCGTTGAAACGCCAATGATGGAATTACGGTGACAGTAACCGAATTAAATTATGGGCTGCTCCTATACGATTAACCTGTACCATAAAAGCGAATTTTAATGCCAAACTCACTGTCGCGTAGATTGTAATATTGAAAGTGGTGAATTTCCTATCCCCACCTAAAACCGTGAGACCTCCAACCTATCACATTGATTACTCTCTCTCTATCGGGTCGGGATACACATCCCCCATTTCCATGTGTATATCTTTTCCCGCCTCCAAATTGTTTCACGAGAAACATTCTTGTTTTTGACACTGCCTGCTGCAGGCTATGTGTCAACACATTCATAGTAAAGGTATATAGAGCGTGCTAGATTTGGTATAGTTTCACTGTTAAATTGGATTGTGAACTACGTTAAATGGATATTAATATGTTGCAAACTGTTGTTGATGCCCTACCGTATCCCACTCTCTTGTTGGATTTTGGGTATAAAATTCAGAGTGCGAATGTCGCGGCGGAAAACTTATTTGAAACCGATCTTGAGGGGCTAGATGTCGTACGGGTATTGCGACAACCAAAAGCAATTGAATGTTTAAATAAGACAGTAAAAACGGGGAAGCTTAAAACCTGTGAGCTGGTACTGCACTTACAAACACCCCGGACTTATAAGGCAAGTGCTGCGTCTTTAGTAGGAATGGGGAACAATTATATTTTGTTTACCCTCCTCGATATTTCAGCTGAGATTGATGCGGAGAAATCGCGCGCTACATTTGTCGCAAATGTGAGCCATGAACTGCGCTCGCCCTTAACCTCACTGATGGGTATTGTGGAAACCTTACAGGGCCCAGCCCGTGATGACGTTAAAGCACGGGATAATTTCCTCAGCCT
>JAESQI010000038.1 GCA_016765255.1 Robiginitomaculum sp.
GGCAATATCGCCTTTGAACATGAGGGCACCGAACCAGAAGACATTTGCGAACATATTACAAAGACTATTTTGGATAGCCACGGTTTCGCCCCAAAAACTATGGCGCTTACTCACGAAGCTGTAATAAATATCATTGCAAACAATCCGTATAAAAATGCCGAAGCCACACCAAAAAACCTACACGTATCCTTTCTAAAAACGCCTGCCATTGATGCGCAAATCGAGGCGCTAGAGGCTCTAAAAACTGATAGCGAAAGCTTCACGATCACTAACCAAGCCGTCTACGTCCACCTCCCCGAAGGTGCTTGGAAATCCAAACTGGCTTCAAAACTGGAAAAGCACCTCGGCGTCCCTGCCACTGCTAGGAATTGGCGTTCTGTGAATAAAATATTGGCATTGGCGAGCAAGTAGTCGGTATCACTGCTTCCCCAGTTATTACGTCCCTAAATAATTACCATCATACCAGCTCTCACACGTCCCGTCATGCCCGCCCTTGTGGCGGGTATCCATCTTCAACAGAGCGCAATCTGTCAAAATGTGGATATTCCACACAAGGTGGGGTATGACGAAGGAGAAATATTCTTATACAAAATCATTTAGCATAACCCCTTGTCCCGACTCGCGCTCGCCTCTATTTTGTGTTAGAATTCTTTCAACACTCTATATAAGGTATATTGGACACCATAATGCAAATACAGCGCCACTACACAAAAGCCGGTCAAAGCCCTTATACGGGTATAGAATTTAAAACGGTTTTCAGTGAAATACGCGAAATTGACGGCACCGTTATTGCGACAGCTGGGGAATTTAAAGCCCCCAAAGACTGGTCACAAATGGCCTGTGACATTTTGGCGCAAAAATATTTTCGCAAAGCTGGCATTCCTGCCAAACTCAAACCCGTCCAAGAAGACGATACCCCTTCATTTTTATGGCGCCAAACCGAAGATAAAAATGCGACCAATAAACTCAAAAAATCAGAGCGTGTTGTCGGTGAAACCGATGCCCGTGCCGTCTTTGACCGTATGGCAGGGTGTTGGGCTTACCATGGTTGGAAAGGCGGATATTTTGACCGTGAGCAAGACGCACAAGCCTATTACGACGAAATGCGCTTCATGTTGGCCAAGCAAATCGCGGCTCCTAATTCCCCGCAATGGTTTAACACAGGTCTGCATTGGGCGTACGGTCTCACGGGGGAGAGCCAAGGTCATTACTTTGTTGATTTTCAAACGGGTAAACTTAAAAAATCTAAAAACGCGTATGAGCATCCCCAACCCCATGCCTGCTTCATTCAATCGGTCGACGATAATTTACTCGGTGACGGCGGGATTATGGATTTATGGGCCCGTGAGGCACGGTTGTTTAAATTTGGCTCTGGTACGGGCTCAAATTTCTCCAACATTCGCGGTGCAAATGAACCGCTTTCAGGCGGCGGTAAATCTTCGGGCTTGCTCAGTTTTCTCAAAGTAGGAGACACATCAGCAGGCGCAATAAAATCTGGCGGCACCACGCGCCGCGCTGCCAAAATGGTCATAGTCGATATAGATCATCCCGATATTGAAGAATTTATTGGCTGGAAATCTCGCGAAGAAATGAAGGTTGCGGCTCTCGTATGCGGCGCAAAAATGGTCAAAAAACACCTCAACAATATCATTCATGCCTGCACCAATTGCTCGGGCTCTGACGAGGATTGTTTTGATGCCAAAATCAATATGGCGCTCAAACGCGAAATTAAAGATGCACGGCGAAACGGTGTACCAGATGGGGCTATCGAGCGCGCCCTCCACCTTGCCCGCCAAGGCATAGACACCATTGACGTGCCTGTACTCGACGCGGATTGGGACAGTGAAGCCTACAGAACCGTCACAGGGCAAAATGCCAACAATTCAGTGCGTATTCCCGACGCTTTCTTGCACGCACTTGAGGCAGATGAGCATTGGGACTTGATCCGCCGTACGGACGGGGCAGTGGCGAAATCAGTTCGGGCGCGAGACCTCTGGCACCAAATTGCCAAATCAGGCTGGGCCAGCGCAGACCCAGGCGTGCAATTTCATGACACAATCAATGACTGGCACACTTGCCCGCAATCTGGCGAAATAAAGGGTTCGAACCCGTGTCCGGAATATATGTTCTTAGACGACACGGCCTGCAATCTCGCATCTTTAAATCTTTTAAAATTCAAAGGGGTAGATAATAATTTTAACCTAAATGTGTTTGAACATGCAGCGCACTTATGGACGATCACGCTTGAAATATCTGTGACTATGGCGCAATTTCCATCCAAAGAAATTGCGAAAAAATCCTATGAGTTTCGTACATTGGGATTGGGATATGCCAATCTTGGTGGCCTGCTCATGTCATCTGGCATTGCTTATGACAGCGCCGAAGGCCGTGCGGCGGCGGCGGCCATTGCGGCGCTTATATCCGCTACCGCTTATAAATGTTCAAGTTTAATGGCCAAACATTTAGGGCCGTTTACGCATTACAAAAAGAACGCAAAATCTATGTTGCGGGTGATCAAAAACCACCGCCGCGCCGCTGAAGGCCGTGTTGCATATGAAAACTTATCCATTGCGCCAACCCCGCTCAACCGAACGGATTGCCCATATAAAGGCCTTGCGAAACGTGCGGTTGATCTTTGGAGTGAATGCGAGACGCTCGGCGATAAATTTGGCTTTCGCAATGCTCAGGTCAGTGTCATAGCGCCAACTGGTACAATCGGGCTGATTATGGATTGCGACACAACGGGGATTGAGCCTGATTTTGCCTTGGTGAAATTTAAAAAACTCGCAGGCGGCGGTCACTTTAAGATCATCAATAAATCAGTGCCTGCGGCCCTTAAAGCTCTTGGGTATAACAGTCGTCAAATTACCGATATAGAAACCTACGCGCTCGGCGCAGCCTCCCTACAAGGCGCACCTGCTATCGGGCTTGGAAGTTTAAAAGACCGTGGATTTGGCGACGAACAACTCGCCGTTGTCGAAGACGCTGTCAAAGACGCCTTTGATATTCGCTTTGCTTTTAACCGTTGGTCATTAGGCGATGAGTTTTGCAAATCTGAACTTGGGCTTAGCGACAAACAATTGGCCCAATACGGCTCTGACCTCTTGCCTGCGCTTGGCTATTCTGGCGCAGACATTGAGGCGGCCAATATATATGTTTGCGGCGCCATGACACTCGAAGGCGCGCCCCATTTAGACGCTTTGCATTTACCAGTTTTTGATTGCGCTACACCCTGTGGCCGCATCGGCACACGTTCCTTAAGCGTTGATGCTCATATCTTGATGATGGCCGCGGCCCAACCATTTATTTCAGGCGCAATCTCTAAAACGGTCAATATGCCGAGTTCAGCAACTATTGATGAATGTGCCAATATATATAGCTCCGCATGGCGCCTTGGTCTTAAGGCAATCGCCATTTACAGGGACGGATCAAAACTCTCCCAGCCCCTCAACGCGGCGGTATTTGACGACGCGGCGATGGACGCGCTTGACGAAACAGAAGGTCAACCGCAAGCCCATAAGGCAAGAATTGGCGCGGAAAGAATTGTTGAAAAAGTGATCGAGCGCATTATAGAAAAACCGATTGAGCGCAGACGCTTGCCCGACCGCCGCACAGGCTATATCCAAAAGGCCAGTGTTGGCGGACATAAAATATATCTACATACGGGCGAATTTGAAGACGGCTCTTTGGGCGAAATATTTATTGATATGCACAAAGAAGGCGCGGCTTTTCGTTCCGTCATGAACAATTTTGCCATCGCCATTTCTATTGGCTTGCAATACGGCGTGCCGCTCGAAGAATTTGTAGAAGCCTATATTTTCACACGCTTTGAACCCTCTGGCCCCGTGACTGGTAATGACAGTATAAAATTTGCCAATTCCATTCTCGATTATTTGTTTAGGGAACTCGGGATTTCCTATCTAGGATGGGACGACCTAGCTCATGTGGACACGAGTACCGCGACCCCAGACGCGCTTGGTAAAGGGGAGGCCGAAGAACGGGCACTCCTCGACAAAACTGGCGAGCCTATGCATTATTCAAAGGGTTTCCTGCGCAGTGTAGACGCCGACAATATCGTACAATTTCACGGTGCAACTACAGAAGATGGTCAAATAGAAAATATTGAAATCATTCAAGACAAGGCGGATATTGAGCTCTTAAATGATCAAGTGGAGGATCAAGAAGTTGTTACAGCGCACCTCTCTACGGCCCATCCACAAACCAAGGTTTCAAACAATATTGCAGCCCAAGCGTCCCGTTTTAAAGGCTATACAGGAGATGCTTGCCCAACATGTGGGCATTTCACACTTATCCGCAATGGAACTTGCCAAAAATGTGATACATGCGGCTCAACAACAGGCTGCTCATGACCACCTAGCCTAACTTTTTTTTAATGCGAAAATGTATCGCCTTTCTTGTTTGAGGGCTTTATAAGACCTCTATGAGAAGAGAATTTAGACGACAACATTCACCGCTTAAGTTTATTAGTCTGGGTTTTACCGCCCTCGGCCTCCTACTAGCGCCATTGGCAAATGCCCAAACACCCGTGAGTGCCCGTATGAATATCTCGGGCTCTTGTGCGTCTTGTGATTTGTCAAACAGGGTCATGCCCCGCTTGTCCTTACAAGGATCAGATTTTTCTGGAAGTAATTTTGCCCATTCCAACATTAGCGGCGGTAAATTTCACCGATCCAACCTTTCAGGCGCTTCGTTTCACAAAGCCTATCTCATGCGGGTTGAGGGTGACCATATCAATATGCGCGGGGTCAATTTTCGGGATGCCTCACTGGTCGAAGCAAAACTGATTAATGCAAATATTTCATATGCAGATTTGCACCGCGCCGACTTAACCAATGCAAATTTTTCCAATAGCCAGTTTAACTATTCCGAAATTATTAGCGCTGACGCTATGAATACCCGTTTTTTCAAAGCTGATTTTTCAAATGCACATCTCACCCACAGCGATTTCACCAATGCCGATTTTACTAGCGCTATATTTGAGAACACAAAGTTTGGTGATGCTATTCTTAAGAACGCCGTCTTTGCAGGCGCCAATTTAAGTGGCGCTGATTTATTAAATGTACAAGGCTTATCTCAATCTCAACTGGATTTGGCCTGCGGCAACACTGAGACCAAATTACCATCAAATTTATCTATCTCGGTATGCCCACTCGCGCTCCAACCGAGCGTGGAAGCGACCTTTATCGCCCCTCGCCTTGAGTACCGCGCCTATATATTACCGCAAAATCAACCAACAATGATTGAAGCCGCCCCTGTGACTGTGACAGTCGCCGAAAACCTATCTTCTATTGATTTGGCCCTTATTGAAATTGAGGCGACATTGCGCGACCTGCCAATTTCAAGCCCGCTACATAAGCGCCTGACCAAATCTCGTATACTCTTACATCAGGCTCAAACTAACGGCTCTAAATAACGTATTAAAGAGGGTTATTTTAAATCTTTGGGCAAATCCAAACGCAGATGAAGTTCGCGGAGTTGTTTTGGATCGACTTCTGCGGGGGCGTTCATCATCAAATCTTGAGCTTGTTGGTTCATAGGGAAGACGATGACTTCGCGAATATTTTCTGCACCTGCCAACAGCATGACGATGCGGTCAACGCCTGGCGCAATGCCGCCGTGGGGCGGAGCGCCGTATTTAAATGCATTGATCATGCCCGCAAATTCTTTGTCAACAACATCGTGGCTATAACCCGCAATTTCAAAGGCTTTATACATCCCGTCGACTTGGTGATTACGAATGGCGCCTGAAGATAGCTCAATGCCGTTACAAACAATATCGTATTGATAGGCGAGAATGTCGAGCGGGTCTTTGTTTTTGAGGGCGTCCATGCCGCCTTGTGGCATTGAGAACGGATTGTGGGAGAAATCAACTTTCTTGTTATCTTCGTCCCACACATACATAGGGAAATCGACAATCCAGCAAAATTTAAACACATTTTCTTCGATAAGGCCGAGTTGTTTGGCCACTTCTGCTCGTGCTGCGCCCGCAAGTTTATAAGCGTCGCCTGCTTTACCAGCAGAGAAGAACATGGCGTCCCCTGCCCCAAGCCCAGCTTTGGCGGCCATGCGTCTAATAACATCTTGTGGAAAAAATTTGGCAATCGGGCCTTTGCCTTCGAGTCCGTTCTCGCCGTCTTCCAATCGGATATAGCCAAGACCCGGGGCTTGCATTTCTTTTTGGGCCCATTTGTTCAGTTTATCAAAGAAACTACGTGGTTTGTCGGCTGTGCAAGGCGCAGGAATAGCTTGTACCATACCGCCGCTTTCAACGATGGATTTAAACGCTTTAAATTCCACACCTTCTTCGGTGAAAAACTCGGAGACGTTACAAAGCTCAAACGGGATACGAAGGTCAGGTTTATCATTGCCGTATTTCTCCATGCTCTCTTTATAAGGAATACGCGGGAATGGGGTTTCCACCGTTCGTCCATCGGCAAATTCTTCAAACACGCCTGCCATGACAGGCTCAATCGCTTGGAACACATCTTCTTGGGTGGCAAAACTCATTTCTATATCGAGTTGATAAAACTCACCGGGCGATCTGTCAGCGCGAGCGTCTTCGTCGCGAAAACATGGGGCGATTTGGAAATATTTATCAAAGCCCGCCACCATCAAAAGCTGCTTGAACTGTTGTGGAGCTTGCGGCAATGCGTAGAACTGTCCAGGGTTAAGGCGTGACGGAACCAGAAAATCTCGCGCACCTTCTGGGCTAGACGCTGTCAAAATCGGTGTTTGAAACTCCATAAACCCTTGATCAATCATCCGCTTGCGGAGTGACGAGATTACGTTACTGCGCAGGATAATATTGTTGTGAAGTTTCTCGCGGCGCAGATCAAGATAGCGGTGACGAAGACGAATGTCTTCTGGGTATTCTTGGTCGCCTGCAATAGGAAGCGGTAATTTAGCAGATGCATTTTCTATAATAGCTTCGTCAGCCCGCAGTTCTATTTCGCCTGTGGCGCGGTTTTTGTTAATCGCCATATCGTCGCGGGCCAGCACTTCACCCGTAATTGTAATCACACTTTCGAGCGGGCACCGTTTTAAACTCTCGAAAAACGAAGCCACAGGATAAACCACCACTTGGGTAATGCCGTAATGGTCGCGCAAATCAATAAATAGGGCATTTGGATGTTCGCGTTTGGAATGTATCCAACCTGATAATTTTACGGTCTCGCCAATATTGGCAGCGCGTAATTCATTACAATTATGGGTGCGGTAAATGTGCATGATCTTCTCTATTTTTACGGGACAAATCCATATAATTTTACCTGACAGGGAGTGGTACGCTTACCCGCAAAAGTCAAGTGTCGCTTAAAAAAAGTACAGACAGAAAATGGCCGAAAATATTAAGAGCAAGACACCCGCCTTCACTATTGATGTGGGACAATCGTTTGGGCGGATGTCTTACAACAGGGCGAACCCTGGATCACGGTAAAAAGACGGGATTCATCACATGAGGTGATTCTTCCCCTCTCGCGTTCACAAGCGAAACATCCATATTTTTGCGCTAAATGTTAGTAACTCACCGTAACATGACTACACTTTGCAGCGTCCAATAACATGCAAAGATTGATTTAAAGCTCAATTTATGGTATGTTACCGTTACGCGAGTTTGAGAAATGACNGACAATGTGGATGAAATGGGAGATTTTACTCCNATAACAGATTCAGATGTTATTAGGGCTGCTCTTGCTCGTACCGTTAAAAGTCCTGAATTTAGCGATTCCACTCGATCCGTACAATTCTTGCAATACATCGTTGAAAAACACTTGAGTGGGCAAGCGAGCGAAATTAACGGCACAACCATTGCCCAAGACGTTCTAGGAGCTGGCACTGATTTCGACCCATCCACCAATCCAATCGTGAGAGTGCAAGCGGGCCGGTTACGCAAACTTCTCGCTGAATATTACCGCCGTACAGGCAAAGATGACGAAGTTTTGATTTATATTGCAAAAGGTCAATACGCTCCACAATTTGGGATTCGGACTACGTCGATAGAGACAAAAAAAGCCAAAAATATATCATCGCAAACCCTCGCCAAATTTTCTATCGCTTCCATGGCAATCCTTATTGTTCTCATTTCTATTTTTTACGGTATAAATTCAAAACTCAAAAATCCTCCACATACAAAAGTGGTAGAACAAATTGTTGAAAAATACCCGAGCATAACTATTTTGCCNTTTCACAATATGACAAACAACCCAAGTAATGACGTATATGAACAGGGTTTTCAACATCAACTCGGAACAGACTTATCGCGGTTTGGTATTGTGAGAGTCGTGTTTGCCAATGACAAACCAGAACTGCCAACGCCAAAACATGACACTTCAGCAAGCTATATTCTTGAAGGCACAATTTTGTCTATGGGTGGTGAAATTGACCTTCTCATAAAGCTTGTAAACATTAAGTCGGGTAAAATAATCAGCCAGCACCGTATCACAAGAGAAACTCAGGATGATAGTTATTATAATGCACTGGCAAATATTTCGTCCATAATTAGCGACCAATATGTTGGGCAAGAAGGGGCGCTGATCAATGACAGCTTTAAAGATATCAAACTCGGTCTTGATTTGGAAAATCATAGGCATGCTAATTAGAAAGTCTTTGAATGTTTATCCCTCTTCCATAAATTTGGAACAAAAAAGTCAGAAGAAAATTTCAGCCACGCGGCTGGATGTCTGCGTTACCAAGTCTCACAAAATCCTGACGACTCTTCTCTGCTTGCCGCCTTTGCATGGATAACGGTTTACGGCACATCTAAAACAGGCATGGCCAATGACTATCCTAGCCAAGATCACCCGCTATTGGTTAAAGCATTAAGACTTGCAGAAAAAGCCGTTACCCTTGATCCTGGAAATAGTCTGGCTTATGAGTATATTGCTCTTATCCAATGGAGGATGGGGTCACAACAAGCGGCTATTCAAAGTATTCGCCGTAGTATCCAACTTAACCCTGCTGCCACTGGAAACCTCGCAAACCTTGGTCATTTTCTCTCTTTTACAGGAGATTGGGAGAACGGGTNAACCGCGACAACAAGGGCAATCGCGCAAAACCAAAACGCACCTTATTGGTATTTTACACCTATCTTTATGCGTTCAGTTCTTGATAAAAATATAGAAAATGCTTCATTTTATGCAAAGAAACATAACGATGTTAGTGGTTCAGATAGCGGGGTTTATGTCCTCATTGCCGCGTCCATGGCTGGTGATCAAGACACGATAGATGAATATTTGCCCATCATCAAACGATACGCTGCCGAACACGGTGGTGATCCGCTTTATGTGACGCGGCGCTGGGTGCAATCACAGATGATCATTGAAGCCTTGGAGGCAGAGTTAATCGCCGTCGGAATATCTGTGCCAAAGACTTAAACATATGTCGTGACCTTTGATCACTGAGTTGGTACACGAGATTATGAAAATCTTAAAAACCACTGATTCTCTTGAAAAATTTTGCGAGAAAGCCAAATCCACCCCCTTTCTTGTGGTCGATACTGAATTTATGCGCGAGAAAACTTTTTTCTCTCAACTCTGCCTCGTTCAAATCGCCACGCCAAATGATGAAGCTATCCTCGACCCACTCGCAGAGCATATAGATTTATCCTCATTTTTAGACTTGTTAATGGATAAAAACATTATCAAAGTCATGCACGCCGCCCGTCAGGACATGGAAATTTTCTATAAGCTATGCGGACAAGTCCCTGCCCCGTTATTTGATTCACAACTTGCCGCCATGGCTCTTGGGTTTGGCGATAGTGTTGGCTATATGGCTTTGGTCAAAGGGCGGCTTGGGATTAACTTGGACAAAGGCGCGCGCTTTACGGATTGGTCGCGCAGACCTTTAAGTGAAAAACAACTCTCCTATGCAATCGGAGACGTTACCCATTTGCGAGATTTATATCCCGACATGGTCAAAGAATTGGCGGACAAAGGGCGCACCGCATGGGTCGAAGAAGAAACTAAAGGTCTGCTGGATAAAAACCTCTATAGTTTCGACCCCGAACGAGCTTGGATGCGGATGAAACCACGTCAATTTCGCCGCGATTATCTATCAGTTCTAAAGGCTGTAACGGCTTGGCGCGAACGCGAAGCCATTCACCACAACATTCCGCGTAACCGCGTCATTAAAGATGACGGCATATATGATATAGCCCAGCGAAAACCAAGAACCTT
This sequence comes from Robiginitomaculum sp., assembly GCA_016765255.1. Taxonomy (GTDB): domain Bacteria; phylum Pseudomonadota; class Alphaproteobacteria; order Caulobacterales; family Maricaulaceae; genus Robiginitomaculum_A. Next base: position 10,194 of record JAESQI010000038.1, read on the forward strand.
GCAAGAGCTTGGCAATCTACGCGGTGTGCCGAACGGCTTTGAGCGCCGTAAAAATTCTGACCGCCTCATTAAAGTCATCATCGACGCCATTAAGAATGCCGAAACCTATGCACCTCATTTCGAAATGAAAAAACAAAAACCGCCCAATCTTGGCCCTGCGGTGGACATGTTAAAAACACTTCTGCGTCTCCGAACAGAATATGAAGGGATCGCGC
>JAESQI010000039.1 GCA_016765255.1 Robiginitomaculum sp.
GCAGGGCGACACGCGACAAAACGCCCGACCTCGCCGCGAGCCAGTAATGACGCGCCGTAAGCTGTTGCCAAAAATGTCTTGCCCGTACCCGCTGGCCCGACCCCGAAGACGATGGTGTTACTGCCCATAGCTTTGATAAATTCTTCTTGGCGCGTGGTTTTAGGTACAATCGGTTTGCGGCGCGGAATGGGGATAATGGTATTGCCAGAAATACGAATTCTACTGCCATTTTCTATTTGCGCTATAATGTTTTTCACATCAGCAATGGTACATGGCCAGCCCTTGGCGAGGCGGGTATAAATTTCCTTTAAGACTTTAGCTGCTTGGCCCCGAGACGCTTTTTTACCGTTAATCACAACGCTCGCCCCGGGGGCCTCGAGATAGACCCCGAAAGCTTTTTCGATCAGAGCTAAATGCCCGTGACCTGACCCACACATATCTTTAACTAGATTTATATCATCAAATTCGATGATATCGGCTTTGGCTTTGGTTGTCTTGAGTTTAGACATTAACAAGACTCCCGCCTAAAGAATTTTGCCCTGCCCGTTCAATTTTTACTTTGACAATGGTTCCAACTAAATCTCCGCCACCCTTAAAATGCGTACCTTGTAAATAGGGAGAGCGGCCAAAAACCTCGCCTTCGGTTTTGGACGTGTTTTCCACCAGCACGTCCAAAGTGCGCCCGATCAAGCTTTGGTTAAACTGCTTTTGTTGGGAAAAGAGGAGTTTTTGCAGACGGGCTAACCGTTCCGATTTTACATCCTCTGGCACTTGACCCGGCAAGGCCGCTCCCGGTGTGCCCGGCCTAATCGAGTATTTAAAACTATAGGCAGAGGCATAGCCAATTTCCGCCACAGCGTCCAAAGTGCGCTGGAAATCCAGTTCACTTTCCCCTGGAAACCCAACTATGAAGTCCGATGACAATGCAATATCGGGGCGGGCGTCTCTGATGCGGGCGATCAAATTTTTATAGTGCTCATAGGTATGGCCTCTGTTCATGGCCTTTAAAACCCGGTCGCTCCCCGCTTGTAGGGGCAAGTGTAAATAGGGCATCAATTTGTGATTGCCTGCATGTGACGCAATCAGATGCTCACTCATATCGCGAGGATGGGAGGTGGTAAAGCGCAAGCGCTCTAGCCCAGAAATTGTTCCCAAATGCCCCAGTAATTTCGCCAATCCCCAATGATTCCCGCCTTNGATTTTGGGCGCAGGGCCAAGGTAGGCGTTGACGTTTTGGCCCAGCAAAGTAATCTCTTTAACGCCTGCGGCTACTAATGAGCGGGCTTCGGCAATGATCTGATCAACAGGGCGCGAAAATTCGGCCCCTCTTGTGTAAGGTACAACGCAAAATGTGCAAAACTTGTCGCACCCCTCTTGGATGGTCAAAAAGGCCGTATATCCATTTGGAATGCGGGCGGACGGTAGGGCGTCAAATTTTTCTTGGGTGTCAAAATCCGTCTCTAGCCGCTCCCCACGTGACCGGCTGACCTTGGCGATCATTTCGGGCAGTTTGTGATAGGTTTGTGGCCCCAACACCAAATCAACCACAGGCGCGCGGCGCATAATCTCTTCGCCTTCAGCTTGGGCGACACAGCCCGCGACCACTACGACCATTTCGCCGTCGCCCGCATCTGCTTTTTTGGCTTTTAATTTACGAACACGCCCCAGTTCTGAATACATTTTTTCAGATGCTTTTTCGCGAATATGGCAGGTGTTCAGCACAACCATGTCCGCCCCTTCNGGCCCGTCAATGGGCGCGTAGCCCACAGGCGCTAAAACCTCGCGCATGCGCTCACTGNCATAGACATTCATCTGACAGCCATAAGTTTTGATAAACAGTTTTTTNGTATTTTTGTGACCCACAGGCTCTGCCTGTTGTNCGTTCNCGCCTAAGTCCTGCAATGTGTTTTGGCTCATAAGCCGCAATACCTTAATGTGTGTGAGGAGACTATATCATATAAAAGCCGCGTATAAAGCCTAAATATTTCGTTCTGGCAAGGGCAGACTGCAAAACACAGTTATTCATTCGCAATTTGCATATATTATGGATCAGTATTTGTTGCAGGGAAGGGGAGTGGTAGCGCATCTTCGCCCAGATCAAATTCAAATTTTGTTTTGGCGATGGGTTCGAGTGCTGTGCAAATATCACGTGTGCGTGCATGTTCACGGGCCAGTGCTTCAAGTCCAATTTCTCGGGCCTTGATCATGTCGTCAATGTGGGTTTGGATCAAGGCGGTTTGTTTTTTTGATTGCCGCGTATCATCATCAAGTGACTTTTGCAGGGCCGTGATTTCTTGGGTATTTTTCTATCAGGGCTTCAATCGGGAAAGTTTCTGTGAGAAAATGGGTATGAATACGGTTTCGCAACGCCATATCGCGAATGTCAAACAGACGTTCTCGATTGCGTTCATAAACGGCGGCTTCTTTTAGGGCCGTTTTAAAAAGACGGATTGTGACATTTCCCCAACGGTCACCAAAGGCTTGTGAGCGAAAGGCGAAGGCTAGGATTTGGTCGATAGAGTTTAGAATATCGCCAAAAAACCGAGCTGCGTCCTGCTCGCGCCGTTTGATATTGATCCGCTCTTGAATAATTTCCGCGATCAGTGCCCCGCCCGTGGCGAGAANAGCCCCGATAAAGACGGCAATCAGTGTGTTGAGACTGCCAACGAAATCAAAAACTGATTGGCGCATATACTTTCTCTATTTCCACTCTATTTTAAAGGCCGCCCGTAAAGCTCTAAGCGATGATCCACAAGCTCATAGCCTAGTTTTTTAGCGATCTTTTCTTGTAGGGCTTCAATTTCTTCGTCCATAAACTCGATCACGTCGCCAGAGGAGAGATCAATGAGATGGTCATGACGATCATTATCCGCTGCTTCGTAACGGGCCCGTCCGTCCCTGAAATCATGGGTTTCGATAATGCCTGTCTCGGCAAAAAGACGCAAAGTTCTATAGACGGTGGCCAAGGATATTTTATTGTCAATCTCAACGGCGCGGGACAAGACGCTTTCTGCGTCGGGATGGTCATTTGCGTCTGATAAAACTTGTGCAATCACCCGACGTTGATCTGTCATGCGCAGGCCTTTTTCGCCGCATTTTTGTTCAATCCAATTCATATACTTACCTTAGAGGTAGGAAGGTATGAGCGCAAGTCGTTCTAAGGGCGCCTAGTTTATCATATATGTTTTTGAAATAAAAGCGCGTCAACACGGCCACGCTTGCGCCTGTAATAGCCAGGTCTTTGGCCGCAAATTTGGTAGCCAGCATTTTTATAAAGAGCCAAAGCGGCCTGATTGTCCTTGGCCACATCTAAAAATATGATCTCGACACCGTTTGTCTTTGCGGCGCTCTCGCCTGCGCGGAGTAATTTTTCCCCAAGTCCTGCGCCTTGCTGGCCCGCCTCCACAACAATGGTTAAAATCTCCCCTTGATCATCTTGGGCCCGGATCAGGATAAAGCCGCAAAGATGATCGCCCTCAAAAGACCCGAGAGCAATGTCCAGCTTGTTATTGAGGTGGGCAATAAAATCTGTTTCGGGCCAAGCATGGTCAAACCCTTGCGCGTGGAGATCTGCCATCTGCGCGGCGGCGTCTAGGGGGTAGTGCTTTAATCATGACGAGCTGGCGAATGCAGATATGCCCGCAATCCCCGCAGCCCCGCTGCCTAAAATCTGTTTGGCATTTATGGTGTTTATGCCGCCGAGTGCAAAGACAGGGAGACTTGCCTTGGCGGCAATGGTGCGAAACCCATCCACACCAAGGGCCGTGCCTGCGCTCGGGCTATCGCTGGCAAAGACGGGGGAAAGTATGGCGGCGTCAAGGCCGTCTGTATGGGCCAATGCCGCCCCTGAATGCACAGCCCCGCTTAAAACCCAGTTGGGGTATCGGGCGCGTAATTTTTTTGCAGCGCCTAAATATTTTTCGGGGAGGTGTAGCCC
>JAESQI010000040.1 GCA_016765255.1 Robiginitomaculum sp.
GCAAGAGCTAGACGTCCAGTTGTGCCAGCAGCGCCAACTCCTGTAGCCGCACCTGAACCAGAAACCGGGGGAGCTGTAGCTCCTATCACTCCTGTGACAAGCCAATAGAGGGAAGATAAAAAATGGCTAATGTACCACGATTAACGGCTGGCGATCTCGTACCTGTGGAGCGGGTTGAACCCACCGTAAGAAATCCTCTCGAAGTTCAGGCAGAGTTAGACGAGAAAGCAGCTCAGGAAGCTGCGAGTTCCCCCGGATTATTAAGCCCAGAAGATTTATCTCCTTTAGAGGAAGCTCCGCTTATGCCGTTGGCTCGACCAGCTAATCCTATTCTTACGGACAAAGCAGTTAGGGCTTCAGAAGTTAATCCAGATCAAGTGGCGGCTGATAGGAGTTTAGCGAATAAATTAAATTTACCTCCTACTATTGTCGGTGAAGATAACCGTGTGGATTTGCAGAAGCAAGCTACACAATTAGGGATACAAGACCTCCCAACTAATGCGCCGGTAACACAACGCCTACTAACAGAAGATGACCTTGTATCTCTTCTTGGGTCGGACGATGTGCCTAATCTTGTAGGAATGGAGCGAGCTGCTAAACAACTCACTTTTACGGAGAGTTTATCCAATGGCGTCGATTTACTACAGACTTTAGGGTGGAGATTCGTAGAAGCTACCGGGGAAGCAACAGGTATAGAAACCCTAGAAGAACTTGGTGGGAGAGGGGCGGCTGAAAATCTTGATGAAATCATTGGGGGGTTAAAACAGAAACAGAGATTTTTAGACGTTAAAACCGCTGGGGATTTCTTTACTTGGATGAAACAAACAGCGGGGGAACAGATACCATTAATGGCTCCTTCTCTCGTGGGTGGGCTTACATTGGGTACAGCAGGTACTCTTGCAGGTGGGCCTATTGGGGGTGTTATCGGGGGAACTATTGGAGTATTCGTTCCTTCTTTTGTTTTAGGTGTGGGAGAAACACAGCAAGCTATCAAAGAGCGCGACCCGAGTGTAGAAGCTCCGGGCATTGCTTTTGGTGCTGGCGCTCTTATCGGCGCTCTTGATAGCGCACTGCCCGGTAAAGTAGGTACTGAGTTAGTCAAAGCCTTTGGGCTAGACATAGCAGAAAAAGCTGTAAAACTAATGGCCACTGAGATTGCGTCAAGAGCGGCTANGGCAGGTGCGCAAGGTTTAGCTCTCGAGGGGGTAACGGAAGCTATCCAAGAGGTCATCAGTGAAACAGCAGCAGCTACAGCAACAGATACTAAGATCGACGTTGATGATCTTACAAATCAAGTAATAGAAGCTTTTGCTGCCGGAGCTTTTCTTGGGGGAGGGATAGGAACAACGACTAGCGTTGTAACAGATACGTTCGCTAAGGCTAAACGTACCAAGCAATCCATGGACGCGCTAAATGATTTNAAGTCTCAAAGTAAACTGGTATCACGTGATGCCGTNAAAGGCGCTGAAGTGGTGGCCGAAGATATGAGAGCTGCTGGAGTGGAAGAAATATTTATTCCCGTAGACGCTTTAATGGAATTCGCAAACCAACGCTCTGAAGGTATACCTGAAACTCTCAGAGAATTGGGCGTTGAAGATGCTTTGTCTGAGGCTGTCCGAGGAGATACTGACGTTAGGATTGACAGCGCTAAATATGCTGAAATAATTCTTGGTAGTCCGGGATATGATGCAATAGCTCCTCATGTCAAAATAAGGGCAGCTGATAAATCCCTTAATGATGCTTCAGAAGATTTGGTTGAAGCAACAGATGTACAGCAATTAGAAACTGAGCTAGAAACTTATGATGCCTCNGAGGGGCTTAAGGAGCGNGTTAGAGAGANTTTGGCTAAGTTNGTNCCCGGNAAGGCCACAGAAGCTCTCCAGCAAGCTCCTAGAGATGCCTTGGGGGTACTTATGGACCTGATAAACAAGGTAGAGGAGGGGCGTGTTAGTGTTTCGGCTGAAGTTCGCAAAGGACGTATAGCCCAGNTNGATGAAGAACTTTCTGTAATAGACCAAACCATTGANCGTACNCAAGCAGANATNGATACCCGCACAGCTGAGAAAAGACCTACTAAAAGACTAGAGAATAGATTGGAAAACTTAACTACTCGACGTGACGCGAAAATCGATGAACAAGAAGGTTTAGCTTTTGAGGAACGACAGATAGTTCAAGCTCCTACTCGTGAAGGCCAGATCGAAGCTGAAGAAATTACTGGGAAAAAAGTACGTCAAAAGAAGATTAAGACCAAAGCTAAGGTACTGCAAGATCTTGGGGTTAAAATTACTAAAGAAGCAATCAGGGCAACACGTGTCGCTTTCAGGGCTGGGCTTAAAGCAGGAGAAACTTTAACAGCCCAAAAAACTGCGATAACAAGGGAGATAAATAAACTCCCATTGACAGATAAACAAAAGAACCAACTTAATGGCCGGATTAATAAAGCTGGAACTGAAGCCCAATTGAGAAAGGCTGCACAAGCTGTTCAATCCAAAGCAACTGTTTTGGTAGAGCAAGAGCAACGAAAACAAATTAAGAATGCAGTTAAAAAAGAATTGAAAGGAACGAAGCCTAAAATTATAGGTGGAAAACCAGTTGGTAAATTTGATGCGGGTACTCAAGAGGTGTTGGATCTAGCGAGAGACACTTTGAAACTAAGTGTAGACGTAGCTCAGGAAAAGCTTAATACAGCTTTACAAGATCCAGAACCTTCACTCATTGGATTATTCGAACGTAAACTTCTTGCTATGGCTGCGAATGATCCTAATNTNAGNNTNACNGANGCNGANNATATTTTATTNGATATCGTAGCTNTAAAAGCTGNNGGNGNTGCTGCGGCTNTAGANAGANTNNTNGGCAGACGTCGGGCCAGAAACGAAGCTGTAGCAGCCGCTAGAGAAGCCGTAACGCAAGGTGAACCTACTAAAGAACTGAAGACTACAGGGTTTTTTACCCGACTGAAAAATAAAGCGCAGGATAGCAAAACTGCATTCTCTTCTATGCATAACGGGTGGGATGAAATATTAGATATCGTATTTAACAAAAAGGGTGTGAACGCTACAAGGCTAATTGAAAGCTTGCGCATCACTAAAGAAATACAAAAAACTAAGGGAGTAGTGATCCAGTGGGAACAGGATATGATCGATATCGGTTTAAAAGCTTTTGATCTTGACGGCCAAGGGCAATTAATGGAAAAGCATATTGATGACGCTAAACGTACAGATTTTGGTTTATTTGAAAATATTAGGGGTGAAACAATACGCCTAGAATATAGTAGAGCTGAAATTCGTAAGCTATGGATGGAGAAGCAAGACCCCACTATCGCTGACGTGATTAACGATGAAAATGGAATGGCCTTTACTGACGAGATGGAGCGGTCACTCTTTGACACTATGACCCCGCAAGACCAAGACTACGTTGATAGGCAACTTGCACTGTATCGAAGAGTATATTCAAAAATTAACACAGTATACCGTAAATTATACGGGATTAACTTGCCCTTTAATGAAAACTATAGTCCGATACAAAGAGACAAAGGGGACGTACCCACAGACAACAGTGCAGATAGTTTTGGGTCTGACCGGATTATAACGGATGAACAAGAGTTTAGACGTTCTCTGCCTAAGCAGATTAAAGAGCGTAGCAAAAATATTATACCCCTTCTTCGCCGCAGTGATGTGGGGTCTATGCATAGATATCTGCACGACATGGCGTGGTTTGTTGAAACTACTGAAAAAGTTTTATTTATGAAATCTGTTTTCGATAGTCAAACCCTACGAAAAGATATTAAGGCCCAACATGGGAATTCTATGGTGAGAACTATTGACGGTTTTTTACGAGACTTTGGAACCGGGTATCCTACGAGCGGGGTTGTGGGTGAAATGATATTTGGGAATTTCAATCGTTTATTCTCCTCTTCTGTCTTAGCTTTAAAAGCCACTATCGGCACGAAACAACTTGTGTCGTGGTTTGCTATGGCCGATAATGTGCCAGCTTTAGATTTTCTTGCATCTCATGCTGATTTCTTTAAAAGCCCAAAAAGAGCTAAAGAGATTGTTAAATTTTTATTTGAGAATTCTCCTACTTTGCAAAAACGTGGATCATCCCTTGATTTTGAATTGGCTAAAGTTGGTTCTCTATCCGAACCCGTGTTTAGATGGAAGAAGCAAGAAAAATGGGAGAAGGTAAAATTTGCGTTCATTCACTACGGTGATAGATTTCCTATCTATGCCGGGGGGTGGGCAGTATATAAACACGCTCGAAAACAAGGTAAGTCTAAAGAGCAGGCGATACAAGCTTTTGAAGATGCTCTTAGTACTACACAGCAATCCGTGGATATTGACAAATTATCTTCTTTGCAACGCTCAGGCCCAATGGGGAGAACTTTAACGATGTTCATGACGGCTCGAATGGCTTTGCTACGTGGGGAACTTCGAGCTTTCCGTCAATTTAAACGAGGCAAAATTAACGCTAGGGAATTTGGAAAACGTATAGCTTACTACCATTTTGTAATGCCTATGTTTATCCAGTATATCGCTAGTGGATTTGAGTGGGAACCAGATCGGCAATTAATTGCTGGGCTTTTAGGTCAGATTAATTCCCTTGTAATTATTGGGGATGTTTTAACGTTGGCCGCAACTGCTACATTTGGAGAAGAAAAGTTTTTTAAAGCGGCTAGTGATATACCTATAGCTGACTTCTTTACCGAAGCCCTTAAAGGGGTTAAAGATATGTTCAAGGCTGATGACGCAGAGGATTATCTAGAGGCTATGATAGAGCTAGGGGGCGTAGCAGGCCAATTAGCAGGACAGCCCGTGGATCAAGTAGGCAACATTATAGGCGGGGTTAGTGATGTCGTAGAAGGCGACGTAGAACAAGGACTTAAGAGGATTTACGGCTTTTCCAAGAAAGTAGCTGAAGAGAGTTCTCGCTAGAATTTGCAATATTCGGTATCACGTGATACCATACGCAGAATACATAGGATGACAAGATGACTGTAGATACTGAAGTTAAAAAAACTAGTGCGTTGGGCAATGGCGCTGCAACAATATTTTCATTCGACCCTATTGTTATTTTTAACTCAACGGATCTCCTAGTAGTTACCACCGTGATTGCAACGGGGGTAGAAACGGTACGAACTGAAGGTACAGGCGCGAATAACTGGTCTTTGGGTATAACTACGTTTCCGGCCACAGGTTCTATTACTTATCCTGCCGATCAAATAATTCCTCTCCCCTCTACAGAAAGAATTACTATAAAAAGAGTATTACCTTTGACCCAGCTAACTGATTTACAAAACCAAGGCGGTTATTTTGCGGATACTCAAGAAACAGCGTTCGATAAGGGCATTATGATTTCTTTGCAGCAAGAAGAAGAAATAGGCCGTTCACTCAAAATGCCTGTTAGCGATACTGTCGCGCTTACCGCTCTCCCCGGCGTGGCTGGTAGGACCAGCAAAATCCTCGGGTTTGATACACTAGGTCAGCCTGTGGCAGTTGAGAACAATGCCAGTGGATCAGCAGTTACCGCTTTAGGTTCTACCACTTCTATTCTTCTGTCTGAGCGTTTTTCTTACTTCCCCAACGTGAAGAACCATGGAGCGCTCGGGGATGGGGTCGCTGACGATACAGCAGCGTTCCAAGCCACTATCGACAGTATTACAGACGGGGATGATGTTATCATTGAGGTGCCAAAGCCTACGGCCACCTATAAGTTGGATAGCGCTCTTGTGTTGGGTACACGACAAGTCACGTGGTTCGAGACAGAAGGTGTAGCTTACTCGGGCACTTCCGGGCTGGCGGGGCTAGGGGGCACGCGCTTCTTTGGGACTAAATCAACTTCGACCGGAACAGATACCGCTCGGCTATTAGCTGATCATTTAGCGGATTTTCTCAGCGTTAAGGACTTCGGCGCAGTAGGCGACGGTATACACGATGACACCACCAAGATCCAAGCCGCTATCGATGCCAACCCCGGAGGACTGTATTTTCCCCCCGGTATCTATATTGTTTCCTCGGCTCTTTTGGTCGCGGATACTACCGATTGTCGGCGCTTCTTCGGGCCTGTAGCTGTAGGTCGCGGCAATCAATCAGACCAAGTTCTGGTTGCTCAAGTTGCTGGCGATACGGCGGGCAATTACGCTATGAAAATTGAGCAAGCTGGGGTCACGATACATACACTCAATTTTGCTCATAAGCAGCTCGCTATTGACTATGACGCACAGACAGTGAATTTCACCGCTGGGCAAGTGCTGACTGGGGCTACCAGCGGCGCAACCTGTACTATTCTGTCAGACACAGACGCGGGCGCTACAGGTACATTGCTTGTTAAGAATATCATTGGCACTTTCGTCAATAACGAAATCATAACCGACGCTCTGACTGGATCGGCCACTTTAGCAGAACGCGCTAGTGTGGCAGTTACGCTTGAAGACCGCGAAGACCCAGAGACATTGATCTTCGCCAAACGTTCGGCTTCGGCAGAAGACGTTGATTTGACTGTGATCGGCTGTGAATTCAATGATTTCACTTCCGCGATTAATGTAATTGGCCGGGGCTGTAATATCTTCGAGTGCATCTTTCAATCGGGTAATGTCGGGATTGAACTTGAATTCGATTTTACTCAAGTTGGTGTCGATTTAGTTGAACTTGGCCAAGGGCCAGATGATGCATGGCGGTCTACATGGATCAGGGATAACCGCTTTCACTCAATCGACCAAACCTGTATTAGCAACTTGGGGACTAATCATCAACTCATAAATGGGTTGCAAATCTTAGATAATCACACAGACCAAAATTGTAACCACTTCTTCCAAGGTTCTGCGCGACACGCTCTGTTTAACGGCAACTTTCTCCTTGGTTGCTCAGGTTTTCCGTTCTTTTTCCAAGCTGATACTACAGGAAGGATTAGAAATGTTGATATTGTAGGCAACTTTATTCAAGGCTGGCATACTGCTGGAGCGCTACCGGGCTTTGGTTCTCATACTCTCGCCGCTGGCATTGCTGACCGCTCAGATTTAGGCATCTTTGTAGATGCTGATGTCGATGTTTTGAATATCGCTGGCAATATGTTTGGCTACTTCAATCAAGGAGCGATTAAGTTTACGGACCAAGTAGCTCAGAATGTAAACATCAACAATAATACATTTAAGGAAATCAATCTAGAACGAACACTTACCTATGGTACTCAGACGGGCAACTTCACGGTTGGCTTAACTATTACTGGCGGGACCAGCGGAGCGACCGCTGTAATTGTCGAAGATCAAGATGATGGCCCTACTGGTACGCTTGTGTTAAAGGCGATTTCAGCAACCCAATTTCAAAATGGGGAAATCATCACCGACACTAGCACTGGGTCGGCCACCACTACAGCGCTTGTTGTTACCTCCCCAGTCATAGATACGGCTACGGGGGGTTCTATGACAAATGTATCTATCTGCCACAATAATATCCAATGGGAATCTCCTTCTGATTTCTTCATTGGGGCATCAGCGTCCATAGCCAATGAAACAGTGTTTGGTAACGTATTTAATGTTCAACCCGTCATAGGCATCGGGCCAAGTGGGATGCAGTTCTCTTTTGTAGATAGCTCGGGCAATATGCTATTTAACAAGACCACCAACGGCAATGAAAACGCTGGCGCTGTAATTACGCAGGATGGTCAAATTATTACCACTCGTGATGGTAACGCGGGGTTAAACGTCAACCGTTTAACTAGTGATGGTACCCTCGTATTCTTTCTTCAAGATAGTGTGGTTGAAGGAAGTATTTCTGTGGCGGGCACCACCGTTAGTTATAACGCTTTCATGGGGGCGCATTACACCGAAATGACGGAGAGCACGCCGCCATTAGGTAGCATAATGGAAGTTGCTCCGGGTATGGTTGTGCGAAGACACGCTAGGCAAAATCGGCTCCCTCGGTGTAAGCTGTCGAATACTGTCGCTTCAAAAGCTGTATATGGCGTGTATCTGCGCGAAGATGACGATGAAGAGGCCGATAATCCTAATCCTGGTGGGGGTATTAAAGGGCATTATGTAGCCGCTTTGGGCGCTGGGTGGGTGCGGGTCGCCCCCGGCTCTGTGGCCATCGGTGATCTAATTGAAAGCGCGGGCAATGGCATTGGTCGAGTGCAAGCGGATGACATAATCCGTAGTTCTACTGTAGGGAAAATCATCTCTCTAACCCCCAAAAATACAGAGCCGGGGGGCGTGCGACTATTACCGTGTGTCCTTATGTGCGGCTGAGAAAGCAGATAATAAAAAAAACAGGAGCAAACAATGGCTAAAGATCCAGAAATATTGAACGCTATACTCAGTCTTGGGAAAGACATAGGAGATATAAAAGGAGATATGGGGGAGGTAAAAGCTAGCGTAATTACGCTTTTGAAACATAAGTCTGACCAAGAAAAACGAGTGAGGATCTTAGAGTATAACGCATACGCAAAGAAGGGAGCGATAGCTCTATTCGTTTTTGTGTTGGGGTCTGCTGCTAGCTGGCTCGGGCTTCATTTTGGCGGTAAATAAGGGAGTAATCTTATGTATAGTAAATCTTTTTCTGCGACAGACTTAGACACCGCTACCCGCACAGTATGGGGGGAAGCAAGAGGAGAAGGGGAAGCGGGTAGGAGGGCTGTTGCTTGGGTCATCCGAAATAGGTCTGAGATAGATCTGTGGGAAGACGGCAAAGCAGATTGGTGGGGCGAAACTTTGTCGGAAGTCTGTCTTAAGAAGTACCAGTTTTCTTGCTGGAACTCTAAAGATCCCAACCTTAATAAACTAAAGAAACTATCGAGAACAGACAATGAATACAAATTAATACTGTCGATAGTTTCTGAAGTTTTACTTTCTCCGGTGGTCGAAGATCCTACCAGCGGGGCCACGCACTACCACGTCAAAGGGTTATCAGTTCTGTGGGCTAAAGCCGGAAGATGGACGGCCAACGTAGGCAACCACGTTTTCTATTCGGATATCCGTTAATCCCCAATATCAGCTTTGCCAACATCTACACATTTAGTTACTGGTTTTTTAAGGGGCTTTGGGAGGTCCGGCTTATCGCCATAGTCCTTTAAATTATCCATCGTTTTTTGCAAGTTCGTGCCATGTGTAAGCCCTATATACTTCCCGTTATCAGCTGCCTCCACAGGGGTAGACGATGTGATAGGTTCTAGAGCATCCGCAGGAAGGCTTCTATATATTTCTTCCGCAGTCCTTAGCTTTTTAAGCGGAAGATCTAATTGCCCTTGATCTTGATCTTGATTAAGCCGTCCATCTCGCAACATACAGGCAGTACGAACGTAACCAGCTATATCTTCCCAACTATCTTGATGGTCTGGACTTTCTATAAGGCGGCAAACTTTCGTCCATACCATATTTAACACGTGGCGTATTTCTGGGTCGTTGCATTCTGCTATAACGCTTTCTCCTTTTGCGCAACGAGTAAAATCCGTTAAAGGACTGCCATATATCTTTCCTCGGTCCTGTGTCACTCTGCGTATAGTCGCATCAAATTGATCAGTGAATGAAAGATCCTTTAGGTCACAAGTAGTTTGCGTAAGCGTATCATCAGTCATCATTCTTCTCCTCTATAGTGGTGCTTACCCCAGTAAGCAATTAGAGCTGCTTCTGCTCGATCAACATGCTTTTTTAATTTCCAATCTTTAGCATTGCCGGGAAAGAGTTTACTAGCTAATTCCAAAGCTTCTGATTTGTCTGAACTCAGCCTCAAATCTTCTTTCCAGACACGTGGCCTGACATAAACTATAGGTATTTCTAAAGCCTCTAGTACTCCTTCCACAGCACCAAAAGACCTACCAAATTTAAAAGTCGATGCCACACCCTGCCCCGGCATAGAATTGACTTTCTCAAGAAAACATATATCAGGTACGTTTTCGTCAAGTAGCCCTGCTAATTTACTCGCGTTTACGTGCGTAGACTTTACCACATCCATCATCCTACCCTTTGGCCACTTCTTATTGATGGTGCTTTTAGGTCCACGCTTACGTGTTGTTTTAGTGTAAGCAGGCATATCATATACTGTTAGCACCCCCTTAATCAGAAGGGCAATGCCCCCCTCACAGCCGGGGTCAATACCACAAATGTATTTATGAGACAAGTATAGGCCCCCCTCTGATTATAAGGAGATG
>JAESQI010000041.1 GCA_016765255.1 Robiginitomaculum sp.
CCTAACCCCTCCCCCAAGCGGCTGCCCTTTCAGGGTGGCCGTTTTTTTTTGCATTGTTGTCCCAATGGTAATGTCCTATGAATACCCTATATTCTAAGGGAGTAACTCGTGGGCTGCGACCTAATCGTCACAAATTACAACAAGAATTTTACGGGCGTTTCCGCGACCTGCGCAAATGTTGTTAAGTGGCAATCCAAACAGCTTAACATGCAATTTGCAGGGTATGGATTGCCCCAATGCCCAAACCCCATATCTTCGCGCCAAGCCGTAAAACTTGCGAGACTTGGCCCAGACGCGAAGCCTTTTCAAATTTGGCATGTACGCAGAAATTCGGAAATGCGCGCAGCTCTTTATGTTCGGGATATTTTGCGGCTCCCCATAAAAATCGTTTTTACATCGGCGGCCCAAAGACACCATTCCGCCTTGCCGCGTTTTTTGATCTCGAAAATGGACGCAGTTATCGCCACCACAGACGTGGCGGCGAGCTATGTTGATAATGTTTGGTCAATTGCGCCTCACGGCGTGGATACGCAAACATTCACCCCTCCACAAGACTTTGCAATAGCATGGAAACAAACAGGCTATCCGGGTTTACGCGGAATTGCTTGTGTAGGCCGTATCAGACCCGAAAAAGGCACCGATATATTCGTTGATACCATGATTGAAACACTGCCAAAACTCAAAGACGTTACCGCTCTTGTGGTCGGCGAGGCCAAGAGCGAACACACATCTTTTTTAAGAGCATTAAAGCAAAAAATATCGCAGACAGGTCTTGAAAACCGGATCATATTTACTGGTGAGATAGAGCCCGCAAAACTCCCCACACTGATGCAAAGCTTAAGCCTGCTTGTTGCCCTCCCCCGATATGAAGGCTACGGCATGACCCCGCTAGAAGCCATGGCGTGCGGTGTGCCTGTCATTGCTTCTGATACAGGATATTTCAAACAATTCTTGGGAGAGCGCGAAGCAGGATATATTGTCCCGCTAGAAAGCCCCGAAAGCGCANGTCAACATGTCGCGCATATTCTCAGTGACACGGCCCTACAGGCAAAACTTGCAACGGGCGCAGTCACCCGCGCCCGAAAGCATTTTAGTATTCAAAAAGAAGTCGCTGCCATCAATGCTGTTTATGAGCGATTGTGGGAAAAGGCTTAAGCGGCTTCTGGTTCGTATTCCCCAGAGATTACTTCATTTTTAGCCGCTTCNANTACAGCACCTTCCAATGCCCCATNGTCCGCCATTTCGCCGTCTTTTAGTTTTTCTTTGACAACTGAGAATGAAGCAGAGGCAGCTTTTTTACCTGCAAAGGCTTGAGCGGTAAATGTGTTTTTATCCCNCTCGCCTTTAACGGTGTAGTTTTTGTCTTCGTGCTTAAATTTTAGTGTGGCCATGATATTTTCCCAGCTGTGTTTCAATTAAAGTATGTGTGAATTGTGTAGCAATTTTCGTGCCAATTTTTTGTTAATCTGCCGCTTCCAGTGCCGCCATCGCCGCTTCGGAAAGTTCAAGACTATGATATACGGTCTGCACATCGTCCAAATCTTCCAAAGCCTCGACCAATTTAATAATTGTCACGGCTTTTTGCGGCGCGTCGATCGGGTTTTGCGCCCGCCAAATCATGTTGACGCCCTTAGGCTCCGCGCCCAGAATTTTTTCCAGTTCACCTGCCACAGATGCCAATTCATCTCTGGCTGTGTAGAATGTATGTTCGGGACTAATCTCTGGATCATCGGAAGGNTCGTCANNNTCCACATCATCCGCGCCNGCTTCCATTGCGGCTTCCATAACGGCCTCTTCATCTCCAATGGCCAGCGGATAGGTAATTTCGCCGATTTGATCAAAGCCAAATGGGACCGTCCCCGTTTCGCCCAAATTGCCACCGTTTTTAGAAAATGCCGTCCGCACTTCCATAGCAGCGCGGTTTTTATTATCGGTTGAAACTTCGACGATAATTCCAATGCCAGCGGGGCCAAATCCCTCATAGCGCATTTCGTCGTAATCCGCGCCTTCACCGCCAGAGCCTTTATTGATGGCCCGCTGAATATTATCCTTGGGCATAGATTGGCCCTTGGCATTATTAACAGCCAAGCGCAGGCGTGGGTTCATGTCAACATCGGGCGTACCGAGTTTGGCGGCAATGGTAATATCTTTGGACAGTTTCGAGAACAGCTTGGAGCGCGCCTTGTCTTGGCGGCCCTTATGGTGCTGAATATTTGCCCATTTTGAATGTCCGGCCATAAAGCCCTCCGTGTTCTTATGATTTGCAAACTATGTAAGCCATGCAGGCTTGCGCTTCAAGTCTACACTGTAGGAATTGTCTCGTGTAAATGCGGCCCGACCCGAATGGGTTCTATGCGTGTGGCGAGACCCGTTTTGTTATCTGTTTCAACGAAGACTCCGCAGACAGTGGCTTCATTAGAGCCCACCGTGAACCGACCACCACGCAGACGAGTGGTAAAACGGCGCATGGGTTCTTCTTTATCCATGCCGATAACCCCAGAATAATCCCCGCACATGCCTGCGTCGGTTTGGTAGGCAGTGCCGCCTTCTAAAATACGGGCGTCGGCGCTCGGCACATGTTGGTGCGTCCCCACTACCAAACTGGCCGACCCATCACAAAAATGCCCCATGGCATTTTTCTCGGATGTGGCTTCGGCGTGAATGTCCACCAAAATAAAATCCGCCACCATGCCCAGTGGGCAGGCTTCCANTTCCTTCTGCACGGCTTGNAACGGATCATCGAGGGCGTCCATAAACACACGTCCCANAACATTGATTACGAGCAAGCGGTAGTCGCCAATGTTATAGAGGTTTGCGCCTTTGCCCGGCACTGTGCCTTTGGGGTAATTCACGGGGCGAAGCAGGCGCGGTTCCCGCTCAATATAGGTGAGTGCCCCTGCATTATCGAAACTATGATTGCCGAGGGTAATAACGTCTGCACCTGCGTCGTAAAGTTCATTCGCGGTTTTTTCGCTTATGCCAAAGCCGCCGCAAGCATTTTCGCCGTTAATGACGACCGCGTCGAGTTTCAAATCTTCTCGAAGTGCAGGCAAATGTTTTTGCACGGCGCGGCGTCCGCATCTCCCCACTACATCTCCAAAAAAACGCTAGGCGCATGAAAAATCCTTAAACCCTATTTCCGTTAATACGCAGTCCAAATACTGATCATGAGGCAGCGCATCAAGTGTAGGCACTTCTTGCCCAGAGTACGCCAAACCGCAAGCGATGATTTCACCACGTGCGCGCAAAATTTCGAGCGTACGATCATAATACCCGCCACCGTAGCCTAGCCGCACCCCAATACGGCTATAGACGAGCAGGGGCAGGAGGATAATATCTGGCTGCAAAATCCGCATATTGCGGCGTGGTTCTTTCGTCCCGTAAGGCCCACCTCGCAACTTATCTCCAAACGAATAGCTACGAAATTCTAGTGGATGATTAGCCCGTTTGATACAAGGCAGTGCCAAAGCATGACCCGCATCTTGCAAAGCCTGCATTAACGGCAATGGATCAATTTCAGTTTTAATCGGCANGTAACATCCAACAATTCCTGTTTTCCGCTTCAGCCGTGGCCAATGAGCAATAAGCTCAATCCCCGCAGCGGGGTTCGCTTGCGCGAGCCCCGCACGGATCATCTTCGCCGCATGACGTGCCCGCGTTTTATGGAGAGATGAGAAAGTCATAAAACCTTAAAGCATTTTCTCCCCCTGAGATAAACAACAAACCCATCCTTCAGTTCTTGGATTAGTAGGCGGTAGCTTCTAAGCTTCCCTCACCACCATCCCGCTCACCCCGTCGCATGGCGGGGTCCATCTTGAATGTCTCTATATACACCCAGCACCCTTTATTAAAACACAAACTGGATACCCGCCTGCGCGGGTATGAGCGGGGAGTGGGGGAACAAGANTAACAAACCTTATCCACGCCCCTAACCCATCCCATATAGTTCCCCCATGAACCTAAATTACCAAGAGATTATGGAAATGCCTGAACCTGCGCATGGGGTGGATGTGGGGACGATGGAGTCTATCTGTGAGGTGTATGCGCATTTGGTGGCTAAGTTTACGCGGCTGTTGGATGAGGCAAGGCAGATTAAAGTCTGCTGGATGCAAGAAGAGCGCATAGCGATTTATGCTAAACGTCTGGCGGATAATCAGCGGCAATACCGATGTATCGAGCGGCAACGCNGTGCAGGCGAGATCACTAATTTTTGCCTGCTTGTAAGAGAATGGGTGTTAAGCTGTTCTGCAAGGCGTTTAAAAATCCGTAACCTAATTGGCGAGGCCCGCATTGCCAAATGGCAGGACAGGCGGCTTGCCTATAAAAACCGAGTTAACGACCCGCACCCTCCTACCAAGAAAAGTAAGGCGGCAGGCGGCGAGGTAACGCGCCGCTATGAAGTCAGAAATTGGTACCGCCTGCCCNCTNTATCNCNACACATCGACACCCTCCGNCNCAAACCACCANGCNTGGNTATGNANCATTTAANCANGNNNCATATCAAAAGAGTGCCAAANCCCGTCCNTAAACAAACCCCCCTCACCCCTGCCGCGCACGGCATGTGCCGCGCCGTTCCTGCCGTGGTCTTTTGGCCAGATGAACTGGCGCCCGATTATGTGCACGGATCAGATAAGCNGCAAGNCCCTCAAGAGAAACCTGTTTGGGAACACTCGGCAAGGCGAACTTGCGAAACAGAAAAACTGTTAGAATATACAGGGGCTAAACTTTCGCACATGGGAGCGACCACGGCAAAGGAATGGCCAGATTAACCCTGACGAAACGAATACCCAAATTCCAAAACAATCCCGCAGTGCGACAGCGCGGCGCTCTATGTGCTGGAATTACCAATAACCTCCTCTCCTTTGGGGAGAGGATTGAGGTGAGGGGCTACGATGTTGAAACCGTGGGTATCAATTTAGAAACAAAATAGCCCCTCACCGCGCTTCGCGCACCTCTCCCCCAAAGGAGAGGTTAAGATATACCAACCCTGTCATCCCCGTCTTCCGCTCATCCCCGCGCAGGCGGGGAAGGCCGGAACCCAGTCTACAATTTCGTATTACCCAAACATAATTAGGGGTAACTTTCACCCTAAAATCTGGATTCCCGCCTACGCGGGAAAGAGCGGAGAGGAAGGAGTTTTAAGCTTACGCGCTAAAACAGTCCTCAAGGTTTTTCCATCACTTGGCGCAAAGCTTTGGCGTCATCCACATCGGTTAGTCTCCGTAGGCGCGTCACTGGCCCTATTATTTTTGCTTGCATATCTTTCAAAGTCTCTGGGTGTGACCATCTTATGTCTTCGAATAAATTTTTTGGAACTGGGCCGTCCATGCCCATGAGCCAGAAACCGCCGTCGGTGGCAGGCCCAAAGACGCAAGCGTGAGTTTTAAGGGCTTTGAACCCTTGAGCAATATCATTTCGGTTTTGCTGGGGGGTGTCGGTTCCAATGACAATGAGTGGGCCTTTATGGGTGTAGATTTTCGCCAATCTTGCGCTTAGTCCCCCACTGCCTTGCGGAATGCGGGGCAGACGCTCTGGCCAAACGCCGCCAAATGTCGAGTATATTTTATCATCAGGCGTGACAAATAAAACCGTATCCCATCTGGGATCGGTGCAGTTTCTAAATATTTTGGCGCACATTGCCCGGTAAATTCGCCATGCATGAACGCGGCCAATTCCTGCCGCCAGCCTTGTTTTGGCTTTGCCCATAATCGGGGCTTTGGTAAATATGATCAATAGCGGTTTCATGGATAATAGCTTTTGACCAAGTTTTCTTGGCTGGCTCCTGCTTTATAAGCTCGGTAAAGCTTAAAGTTTTTCACACTGCGTCTCCAATACCCGTCCTGTTTATATTTACCAGCGTCCGTATAAATATCGGCCTTCAAAGGCCGTAAGTGTCCGCGTAAAGCCTCGATGATTTTCACGTCTTCAAATAAATCCCAGTTGGGAAATCCGCCTATGTCTTGATAGTGTGAACGTGAAATCAACAGACCCTGATCACCATATGGGAGCTGCCAGAACCGACACCTAAGCCCGACAATACGCTCCATAAGTCTGGGGCGCCAGCCCGTGTCACTGAGTTTGAGCTTAAAATACCCAGCTCTCTCAGGGTATTTTTTAATATGCGCGTCTATGGACGTGAGCCAATTTTCCGACAACACACAATCAGCATGCAAAAATAAAAGCCAATGCTCGTCATCAGCATTCAGAGAAGCCCACTTTGCCCCGCGAGCGAGTTGCCAACCCCTCCCCTTGCATCCCATGGCCAAACGAGCGCCTGACTTGATCGCAATAGACAGAGTATCGTCCGTTGAGCCGCCGTCGCTGATAACAATGTCGTCAACTTTCCCTGATAATTGCTCAAGCAGATGCGGCAAAGTATTTTGCGAATTTAAGGTCGGAATGACGACTGATAACATAGACGCTTTGTCAGGGTTTTAGCGAGAGTTAGCAAGTGGAATATGACACGCACTCTTTCATTATGATAATGTGTGTACCCGTCTTCTCTCCATCATACCCGTCCCTGCGGCGGGTATATATGTCAAAACCGAGCCCTGCCAAAACGTGGATACCCCACACAAGGTGGGGTATGACGGCGTTGGGTTTTGGGGGTTTTAAACCTTATTGGCCGCCGAGCAATTTAGCAGCAGCCTTTTTGGCTTCATCTTCAGCCTTTTTCTTGGCTTCGTCTTTGGCCACACCCACCAATATATCAGTCGTGCTTTTACCGCCGCCAAAGATTTTGTTCTTGAGGAGAGCTGTTCCCGCTTTATCTTTCATAGTTGTACTAGAGCTACCTTGCACAGCACCAAGCAGTGAAGAAACAGTGCTGTTCGACTTTTTCACGGTTACGGGATACATGCAAAATACGCCGTCATTAAGCTTGCTCCCTGGGCAATCAACCACACCGAGTTGATTACCGTCATATTCAGCACCCGAATATTCTTTAGGTCGAATGGATACGAGGCAATAATCACTGCCTTTGACATTGGTCATTGTGCCGCCTTCAAACTGGCAATCACTGGCATTTGCAATGGTGGATCCAGCCGCCGCCGTCATAGGAATTGTTGTTAGTGACAAAGCCACAATACTGGCGCTGGCTAATATAAATTTTGAAATACGCATACTCTTCTCCTTCAATGTTATATAGTGTATTTTAACAGATATTTTTGTTCAAAAAAAGACAAATAGCTGTGTTTAGCTGTATAAAACCTGAACAATGCAGGAAACAGGCCAACTTTCTTATGAAAACCCAAAAACCAGACTGGCAATATGAAGCAAAATATACAGGCCCCGTTGCGGGGGTCGACGAAGCTGGTCGCGGGCCTCTCGCAGGCCCTGTTATCGCGTCGGCTGTTATTCTCAAGCCCGACCAAATACCAGACGGGCTTAATGACAGCAAAAAACTCTCCGAAAGCAAGAGGGAAAACCTTTACCGTGAAATTATCAAATACGCCTATGTCGGAATTGGAATAGCTGAACCTGAAGAAATTGACCGTATCAATGTACTGGCCGCCACTATGATCGCTATGCAGCGCGCTGTGGCGGATTTACCGCACCTCCCCACCACCATTTTAGTGGACGGCAACCGCGCCCCTGATTTCAATATCCCTTGCCAAACCATTATTAAAGGCGACGCGAAAAGCCTGTCGATTGCCGCCGCCTCCATCATTGCCAAAGTCACACGGGATAGATTGATGGCACAAGCGGATATGCGTTTTACGGGCTATGGTCATAGTGGTCACAAAGGGTATCCGACCAAAGCCCATAGAGAAGCCCTGCTGCTACACGGCGCTTCCCCGATTCACCGTTGGTCTTATGCTCCCGTCAAGGCCGCGTTAACGAAGGTAAATAAATAGTAAAAATGTGCGAGTTTCAATGGTTTATGAGCAATCTTAAACTTTTGTGAATCTTTTCGCGCGAATCTTACCCCTTAACTGATTCGTATCGAGCGAGCAGAACTTTAAGGGTATAACAAAAATGACAAAACTCCCCCTCAACCAAATCCTTCAAGGTAATTGTGTCGATCTTATGGACGCCTTGCCTGAAAACAGTGTTGATCTGGTCTTTGCCGATCCACCGTATAACTTACAACTTGGCGGCAATTTAAGCCGCCCAGATAATTCCGTGGTTAACGGCGTTACCGAAGAATGGGACAGGTTTGATACCATGGACGCCTATGATCTATTTACCCATGATTGGCTGAACGCTGCGCGGCGCATCCTCAAACCAAACGGTGCAATTTGGGTCATTGGCAGTTACCATAATATTTTTCGGGTCGGCGGGATTTTACAAGATCAAGGTTTTTGGATCAGAAACGATATTATCTGGCGTAAGACCAACCCTATGCCCAATTTTCGCGGCACACGTTTCACCAACGCCCACGAAACCTTGATTTGGGCCACGCAAACCGAAGACGCTAAGCCTACGTTTAATTATGACGCTATGAAAATGATGAATGACGGGGTGCAAATGCGCTCTGACTGGACGCTACCGATTTGCACGGGCAAGGAACGGATTAAAAAATCAGACGGAACGAAAGCCCATCCGACCCAAAAACCGGAAAGCCTTCTGCACCGTATTATCCTCTCGACCTCAAATCCCGGCGATATCATCGTTGATCCGTTCTTTGGATCTGGCACAACGGGGGCGGTTGCTAAAAAACTCGGTCGCCACTTTATCGGGTTTGAGCGCGAGGAAGAATATATCATTCATGCCCGCCGCCGTATCGACAAAATACAAACGGGGTGCGGCGTTGCCCTCAAAGTCACCCCGTCCAAGCGAGCCCAGCCCCGCGTTCCATTTGGCACATTGATCGAGCGCGGCATGATCAATCCGGGCGATACACTTTATTCCCCCAATGGCCGCATCACCGCTAGTGTACGAGCGGACGGCTCCCTTGCTGTTTCTGACGCCAGTGGCTCCATCCATAAAATCGGAGCCCATGTGCAAAAAGCGCCAGCCTGTAATGGCTGGACGTTTTGGCATTTCGAACAAAGCAATGGCCGCACATCCTCCCTCGTTCCCATTGACATTCTACGCGCCGAAATCCGCAAAGACATGCC
>JAESQI010000042.1 GCA_016765255.1 Robiginitomaculum sp.
TGAGCGCCAACGGGCAACCATCATAAGTGCAGAAGTGACACCTGAACGGATTAACGAAATTAGGGACGCTCTCAAAGATGACTTTTTTGAAAGTTTTGACGCGCGTCACCCATTGGTCACGCGGGGTAATATTGGCCGCGCCCAGGGTGAGGCACAATTTATGAAAGAAATTGGCGTCCTGCTTCTGATTGCAATTGGTGTCGCATATTTTCTCATCGCGATCGCATTTCGGTCATATGCTGAACCTATGCTTATATTGCTCGCAGCCATCCCGTTTTGCTTTACCGGCGCAATGATCGGTCATTTGATCATGGGCATTCCGCTCTCCCTTATGTCTTATCTCGGCATTAGTGCGGCGGCGGGTGTGGCGGTGAATGACAATCTCGTCTTGCTTGACTATGTGCATAAATTACGCGCCCCCAAAGAAGAAGGCGGCATGGGTATGGACGGGGCAGACGCCTTGCTAGAAGCAGGCACACGTCGCTTTCGCCCTATACTCTTAACCTCGCTCACCACATTTGTTGGTCTGGTTCCTCTGATGCTAGAGCGCTCAATACAGGCCCAATGGCTCGTGCCGATTGGTGTTGCGTTAGCTTTTGGCGTCTTGTTCGCCCTTCTTGTCACACTGTTCTTTGTGCCAGCACTTTACGGGATAGGCGCGGATATTCGTAGAGCGTTTATTCGCAAGATATTGCGCCGTCCACAAGCAGGATTTACAGAAAACTTTGACCAAAACCTGCAAAACCCAGAGGATAATAGTCTTCTATTAGCATAGTGAATATAAAAGGGGTTTTAGTGTAAATAAGTGTTGCAAATAGAGATGCCTGTATTAGATATACTGGCATCTCTATTAGAGATCAATAGACCGTCTGCTTCGCGCCCCGTTGCAGACGGTTTTTTGATATGTGTTGAGGTAAACACCCCATACTGCGCTCCGTTAGTTACTTATAAGTCACAAAAATATGCTTGTATTGACAAAATAAACTATATTTATTGACAATTTAGGCCATACTAAGGCATAGATTGCAATATGAAAACTGTATCTGCCACCTATTTATACCATCTCTATGAGGCTTGTATTGAACAAGGGGCGGATAATAGCGAGCTTTTGGCGTATATTCCAGGTGGTTTGGAAAAACTAAAAACCAAACATATGCGGTTTCCTACTCAGTGTGTTTTTGATATTTTGAGTTATAGCGCAAAAAGCTTAAATCTACCCGATATTGGCTTGCGGACGGGTAAGTCATTGCGTCCCTCAGCATTCGGGGATGTTGGACATGCCATATTANTGTGCGAAAGCTTGCGTCAGGTCATATTGACTAACCGCCGCTATCAAGCTCTCACTCAACAAATAGGACGCTCAAACCTAAAAATTATGGAAGGCAAGGCTTGGCTATTTTGGGAATGTGGGAATTCGGATCCGCAATATTTTCGCCATATTACAGAGGCGGTGATGGCCAATCATGTCCAATTTGGCAGGTGGCTGTCNTGGGTGCATAATAAAAAAATTGAAGCGATTTATTTTCGTCATAAAGAGCCAAGCTATGTTGAAGAATATACTAAGCTGTTTGAATGCCCCGTATATTTTAATCAAATAAATGACGCGATGGTGTTTGAAGCCTCGGCAATTGATCTACCCTTGTCACATCCAAATGCAAAAATGTTCAATGACATGTGTGCCCGTCTTGATATTGCTCTTGGCGCACTGAATTCAAGTGACACTTATAAAGATAAGCTGGGGCAATATATTGCAGGTGTTTTGGCAGAAGGAACACCGACATTAGAGGTGGCCGCAAAGAGTTTTTCTCTAAGTGGGCGCAGTCTCAGACGAAAACTCCNACAAGAAAATACATGTTTTCGTGACGTTTTGGAAAAAACAAGACGAGAAATTTGTCAGCGTATGATTGTGGACGANACCCATAGTTTTGCTGAAATTTCGNACTTNCTTGGATATAGCGAACAAAGNGCATTTAANCGGGCGTTTAAAATCTGGTATGGGCAAAGCCCAAAAGTCTACGCCCAGAGTATGAAAACATTAAACAAGGCCTTTGNTCAATTGGCGTTTTAAGCAGGCGGGTATGTCGGCATTACCTACCCAGTTTTAAGATAACTAAGCGGATTATTCGGGTCATCCCCGAACGGATTTATCGTCTCGCAATTTAATTCTTGGGTAATATTTTNAATTTTATTCCAAGCGTCATAAGCGGCTATTTTATAGGCCTCTGCCAATGTAGGATAGTTGAAAATATTATTGATAAAGTAATCAAGATTGCCATTTAAGTTAATCACAGCTTGGCCAATATGGATCAGTTCTGTCGCGCCTTCACCGATAATATGAACGCCGAGTAATTGGCGGGTTTCAAGGGAAAAAATCATTTTTAACATGCCGCTATCAATCCCCATAATCTGTCCCCGTGATGTTTCGCGCAGACGGGCGATACCGCATTGATACGGGATTTTTTTCTCCCGTAAGTCTTCTTCGGTCAGGCCAATGGTAGAAATTTCAGGCACGGAAAAAATGCCGTATGGGAAGTAATCAGGTTGTTCCGCCATGGNGATATCAAAGGCATGGCAAGCAGAAATTCGCCCTTGTTCCATAGATGTGGAGGCAAGGCTCGGGAAACCGATGACGTCACCTGCCGCGTAAATATTTGGTGTTTTTGTTTGGTATGTGCTGCGGTTAACATCAATACGTCCTCGGTGATCAACGTCAAGCCCACAAGAGGCGAGGCCCAATTGATCGGTTGATCCTATGCGGCCTGCGGCAAACATAACCATATCTGCCTGAGTAACCCTACCGTCTTCGAGACGAACATAAACCCGCTCACCCGTTGATTTAATATCTTTAGCCTTGGTCCCTAAGCAGAGAGTTATACCCCGGTTACGTAGGTCAGACCTAAATTCATCGACGATCTCCCCATCGAGAAAATTGAGGATAGAGTTTTGAGGTTCTATGACTGTGACAGGAATATCAAGTGTACTGAAAATTGTCGCGTATTCCATACCGATCACCCCTGCACCGATAATGATCAGGGTTTTGGGCAGTTCTTTAATATCAAGAATTTCGTCGCTATCTAAAACCCGCTTGCCGTCAAAGGGAATATAATCGGGGCGGAAGGGTTTCGTGCCAACTGCGAGTAGCAGTTTGTCAAATTCAACACATACAACCTCGTCGTCGTTTAAAGTGATGCTGATTTCATTTTTGGATACAAATTTCGCATAGCCGCTAACCATCTCAACATTGTTGCGCTCAAACTGATTTTGCAACACTTCGACTTCATGTTGGATGGTGAGTTGCAAACGTTGTTGCAAGTCCTTAGCGGTGATATCTGATTTAACTTTGTAGGAACGTCCGTAAAATCCACGCTCTCGCCAGCCTGATAAATTTAAAACGGTCTCGCGGAGGGTTTTACTGGGAATAGTGCCCGTATGCACACACACCCC
>JAESQI010000043.1 GCA_016765255.1 Robiginitomaculum sp.
ATCATTGCCTAACTTATAAATACTGGCGCGGGGCTATGTCCCGCGTTCATACCTCCCCGATTTAAGACGGGGGCTAGTGCGCTCGAACGCACAAGCCGAGAGCCAAAACTCTCATGTCCGCAGGCTGCAGTCTGCTTTTATCCCGCCACCCTGTACGGGGCGGGTTTGTTATAATTGGAACTAAAATGGAGTCTATCCCTAAATCACTATCGCCGGTCATTCCGGCCACACCAGTTGCCCCATATATTGGTGGCAAAAGAAACCTCGCAAAACGCCTCGTTGCTCGCATCAATACAATCGACCATACTTTATATGCAGAGGTATTTGTCGGCATGGGAGGGGTTTTCTTTCGGCGCACACACCGCCCAAGGGCCGAAGCCATCAATGATTATTCCCGTGATGTGGCTAATTTATTTCGGGTATTGCAGCGTCATTACCCGCAATTTATGGACACAATCAAATACCAAATTACCAGCCGCACAGAGTTTGAGCGGTTGATAAGGTGTGAAGCAGATACGCTTACAGACTTGGAGCGGGCGGCACGGTTTTTATACCTGCAGCGCACAAGCTTTGGCGGTAAGGTGGCCAGTCAAAATTTTGGTATTAGCCCCGACCGTCCCGCACGGTTTGATTTAACAAAACTCGCGGGTATGCTAGATGACGCCCACGAGCGGTTATCTGGTGTAATGATTGAGTGTTTGCCATATGCCGCCTTTATAAAACGCTATGACCGCAAGGGTACACTGTCTTATCTTGATCCACCATATTACAACTGTGAGAATGATTACGGCAAAGGCATGTTTGAACGGGCTGATTTTGACCGCTTAAGCACTCTTTTAAGAGGCATTAAAGGCCGTTTCATCTTGAGCCTCAATGATACACCAGAGGTACGAAACATCTTCTCTAGCTTTAATATAGAGGAGGTGCGGACGACTTACAGTGTCGCCAAAGGCAAAGCCAAGGCTGCGCGGGAGGTTATAATATCAAATTAGTACAGATTATTGGCTGTTTTACATCGTGAATATACAAATTATCAGGGCGGGTTTTGGCGACGATTTTTTGCGCGCTACGGCCCCTACGGGGAAGGAATAAGGGGAGTGCCGCTTTGGCGGCACTCTCTTGCGTTATTGGCTCCACTGCGTTGCGCCCTACAATATTTACTTGATATTAACACAGTCTAATATTAGTATGTGTTAATATTGGGAGCGAATTATGGATTATGGCAACGCATTAGGCATTGAATTTAGAGGCACGGAGGAAATAACCCACAAGGGCAAACCTGCTCGCAGCGTAACGGGTAGACGCGTATTTCTGACCGAGATTGATGATTTATGGGATGCACTGACAAATCCGGAACGAATACCGCGTTGGTTTCTTCCAGTCAGTGGCGATTTGCGTCTCGGAGGGCAGTACCAACTCAAAGGCCATGCTGGCGGTAGGATTACCCGATGTGACCCACCCAAAGCGCTTGACGTAACGTGGGAGTATGGAAATAATACGAGTTGGCTCAGGTTGAGGTTAAAACCAAAAGGACGAGGGTCTGAGTTATTAATCGAGCATGTGATGCCCAAAGATGCTGATAGCGAATCCCATTGGAAGCAATATGGCCCTGGCGCAACAGGTGTTGGATGGGATCTGTCCTTTCTTGCTCTCAGCTATCATCTGGTAAATAATGGTGCAGCTATAAACCCAGAAGAAAATACCGCATGGATGGCATCAGACAATGGGATGGCATTCATACGAAGTTCCGCGAAAAGTTGGGGCACAGCTCATATTGCTTCAGGAGAATCTGCTGGCATCGCAGATGACATGGCCAATCTGACTGCCAAATTTTATACAGGTGAGTAATGCACGCATTTGATGTTTTGGGTGACCCTGTTAGGCGTCACATTCTCCAATTATTGTCAGACAACTTGTTATCTTCGGGTACTATTGTTGATATTGTCCACGAGGAATTTGGAATTGGTCAATCAGCAATCTCTCAACAATTAAAAGTGCTCCGCGATAATGGATTTGCCAAAGTGACCATAGACGGAGCACGCCGTATCTACGAACTTGATACTTCTGGTTTGAAAGAAATAGATGATTGGTTATCGCCCTTTCGACAGTTTTGGACTCCAAAATTCGAAGCATTGGCTACAGAGGTAGCGCGCGGGAAACGCAAGAAATAAATATCATCGTTAAAAAAGAAATGACGCCATTGCCCAGCAATAAGCTCGACCTGATTGCGTTCATAGACTACATTATTCCTAATCTTGAAGCCGATGGTTCAAATCCACTCGGGGTCACCATTATATTTGCGGGTTGCCGCCCACCAACCCAACCCGCGATTGGAGTGTTGTAGGACGCATGTAGGGCGTGGCCAAAGGTGGAGATGATTTTTTGGAATGATCGGGATTACCTATTTTGGCCTCTGAAAAACACCCTAACAATATCAAGATATTTATCTTGAACCACACATACGATTATAAATTTGAATTTCCCAGATACGATTTCAAGTGTGTCTATAACATCACCCTTGTGCCCAATAAATGGAAATGTCTGAATGAGTGATATTGTTGACCGCATATCTTGTCTAAATGGTTCCATAACATGCGGCGCATTTTCTTCAAAATAGGTTATTTGGCCGTTTATGTTCTGTATCGCTCGTGAGCGAAACTTTACAGGCTTCACGAGAAATTATTACCTAAAGCCGCTAAAACTTCGGCTTCACTTGCGTATGAAGGGTTTGGATTAGCCAGAGCTTGCTTTACATCTGCAATTTCCTCGGCAGTTAACCGAATACCTTTCGAGCGATTTTTCATAAGCTCAAAAAGATCATTTGCCAGTGTGTTTTGTGTATCCACTGGTAAATTCTTAGCGTATTTTACAAGTTGTTCTAATTTTGTCATATATCGAGTATAGCAGGATTTAGGTTAAAAAAAAGCATCTATTTGCATAGATGCCAGTTTTGGGTTGCCCCAAGCTAGTATTCACTCGTACCAGAGATATAACCGAAAAGGACGCATACATAGGTTATATTATTTTATGGACATGACTTTCCTCATCTCAGAAATTTGTTCCAACAATAATAGCTCACGGTTATATCCAGCGTGGCATTTCTCTTTCCATGATTGAGCAGTCAATTTTTGTGAAGAACACTTTGTGTTCATCTATCGTTACAGCGGCGCAATCATGCTCACCATACGGGTCATTATCAGGATTAAAATCATCGAAGGTACGAACAGCATTAGTGATTTGTTGCACCAGTTCTTGTCCGAGTTCAAATACACCTCTTGTAATTGTAACGCGCCCGCCTAATCCCGTTTTCCTAAATTGGTCATTCAATGTGCGAATAACAATCCGCTGTTCGTCGTCTGCAATGTTTACACTTGCCATTTCCTACTCCCTTGGCTTCGCCATCCACAACAGTTTGTGAACGGGTTGGGCAAAGAGAGTTGGAGCAGGATTATATCATGGTGCCCGTCTAAATTAAGCCGAAAAAAAAGGGGTGCAGTTTCCCACACCCCTCTGTCGCTTAAAAGGTCGACAAGGTTTTGATGACCGAAGCAAAGTAAGTTCTCAAAGAGAATCCCACTAAAACCCGAACAGTTGAACCATTCGACCTTTTGGCTTCGATACAGATAAACATGGACATAGTCCGTCTCCGTTTCGTTGCATGAGTGACCCATAGGGCAGCAGACTTCATGCATGAGGCCAAAAGTTGGGATTTGTTTTCTCCAGAGTTCGACGCATCCCAGACGTCTCTGCTGTTACTGTGACTTTCGTCTTACTGTTGGAGATAGGGAGAGTGATTAATTTTTCAAGGGCTGAATTTTATTTTCTTAAAATAACGTGGCTTGTTTTCCAGCAGCATNTATCCAAATACGCTTAGTCACCAAATCCACTGACTTAACCGCAAACAAAAACNCGCCTGCGGGCACTTGATTTAGCTCGGTTTTGTATGCTTCGAGCATTGTTTGGATGCGATCATTAGATGTGGTGAGTGTGAGAACACGAAACGCATTTATATCGAATCGTCCTTTTGGTAATTTTCTATTCCAACTATCCGGGTAATTTTGTATTTTCCGCAAGAATGAAGTTAGCATAAAATCACGGTAGGATTTCGGCGCAAATGGCTTGGGGTCAGATGCGTCTATTTTCGTTTGTCCTGTTGCACAGTTAGAAACTGCCTTTGAACTGAACTATTTGCGCGTACCGTTTTCCAAACATCGCCGTCACAAACCTGCAATATATATTGATTACGCGTAAAGTGCTTTCTAAATTTCATCGGGCGTATCGTCTTTATGTTTGAGAATGCGGCGATCATCTCCGCAGGCATGGCAAGCTTGTGCATGTGTTTTACGAGGGGCTGGAGTCTCGTCTTTGCCACTTAAGTCGATAAACATACGTGCACCTGTCGCACAAAGCTGCACCCAAATACCGCCTTCTCCTCGCGCACTCGAAAGTTGCGCAAGCGTCGTCGCCGATGCAAATACACCAACTGCGTAGAGAGAAAGCACCAACGGTATATGTTTAATCATTACGCGCAAAGCCATATTAACTCGACTGCATTTCCGCAGCAAAATGGCTATGAACGCGTTGATAAAAACCTCGCTCCATGAGGGTTTTTCGCCACTTTTCAATTGAGGGATAAGCGGAAATATCCACTTGCACCATCTCCGCAGGTTCAAGCCCAGCGATGAGTGTAATATCAGCCAGAGTTAATTTGTCACCCGCGAGAAATTCGCGGGATTTCAAAACATCTTCGATAAGCGGCAAATCTCTTGCCAGCATGGCTTCCCCTGTTTTAATCGCGCCTTTGTCAATTTCAGCACCAATCATACCAGCGACAATTTTATTGAAAAACAGACGCCCCATGGCTGGCATAATGTGTTTGCCCGCAAAATCACTCCACTGATTGACTTTGGCTTGGGATTGTAAGTCTTCAGGGTAAAAGTCGGACGGGCCAGATAGTCCGCACATATATTTACAAATCGCCGATGATTGGCTCAACAAAAACCCATCATCCTCAAGGGCGGGCACACGGCCCGCTGGGTTAATTTTCAAATATTCAGGAGAGCTTTGCTCGCCTTTTTGCAAATCAACATGAATATATTCATGTGGCAGACCAAGATAACTCACGCAAAGACGCACTATATTGGTTGGTGGGGATAGGAAATGTCCATAAATATTTAGCATAATGTTCTCATCAATTCAGGTTAAAAATTCTGTCTATAAATACTCTCGTAAAAAACGTCCCGTTTCAAGGGGGAGTTTTTTGGCCTTTGGGAAGGCTTTGGAAAAATTCAAAAATCCATGCGGCATGGCTTTTTCGTGAACATAAGTAACATTCACCCCACAAGCTTCCAAATGTTGTTTATAAAGTCGCCCCTCTATGCGCAGCGGATCAAGTCCGCAGGTTAAGAGATAGCACGGCGGCACACCCTTTAAGTTTTTTTCAAACAAAGGTGAAATGCGGGTCGACTGTACGTCTGCGCCCGCCACATAATATTTCGTAATAAAGTTCAAGGCAACAACACCGAGCTGCAACATATCTTGTGGCCCAGGTTTTGCTGGTTTGATTTCTGCCATTTGCATAAGCGGATAATAAAGAATTTGCGCCCGTAAACCCTGTCGGTATTTTTGCGCTAAATAAGCAGCCATATTACCGCCAGCGCTATCACCGCCAATGGCCAGCCGTGTATGGTCTATGCCGTGTATTTCACCGCCACCAGCCAACGCCCAGTTCAACACATATTCACAATCATCCGGGCCTGCTGGATATGGATATTGGGGCGCCAAACGGTAATCTACGGATAGGACACGCAGTTTG
>JAESQI010000044.1 GCA_016765255.1 Robiginitomaculum sp.
CCGCCTTACCCAACGACAGCCCAGCTTGTTGACGCCTTGCGCGCCGCCGCACCAGATCATTTGCAAACCCTGATTACGGATTATTTTGACCGGATCGCATTTTGGGAGCTAAAGTTTGAAGGCGATATTGCTGTTACTCCCAATACTGACGGTGGGTATAAAGTGGTCTTAACGGCGGTTGTGGATAAGAAAATCGCTGCCGAGGAAGACGGTAAGGAAACATCTATCACAGAAATGGACGGTGAAGGTCTAGACGAGTGGATCGAGATCGGATTTTATGATAAAAACCCGAAAGATACATTAGGCGATGAATGGCTTAAGCTGGAGCGTATTCACATCACACAGTTAAAGACAGAATTGACGTTTAATCTGGATGAACGACCAACCCACATTTTACTTGATCCGCGCCGTTTGCTGATGGAACGTAATTACGATGATAATGTCAAAAAATTACCGAAAAAACTGGCTGGTTTAGGCAAATAGACTTTAAAAAAGACTTGCCCCCCAAAGAACAACGCCAACAAGGGCTGCGCTCATGAAATTTGACAATGAGCCAGCCAGTAAGGCTTTCATGCCGAGCTTTGAAATTTCTTGTTTGCGTTCGGGCACAACGGAGCCAAGTCCTGCCATTAAAATGCCGACACCAACAAAATTGGAAAACCCGCAAAGTGCTACAGTGATGGCAATTTGGGCCTCGTCACTGAAACTCTCGATATCTTTGGTAAAATTGAGGTAGGCTAAAAATTCATTGGCGACGAGTTTTTGGCCCAAGAACGGCCCAGCGGCACGGGCTTCTTCCCACGGCACACCGATAAGCCAAGCAATTGGGGCAAAAATAATGCCAAAGACATATTCTAGGGAAAATTCTGGGTGACCGAATAGACCGCCAATGCCGCTAAACGTGGCATTGATCATGGCTATTACGGCAACAAAGGCGATGATGACGGCGATGACATTGAGCATAATTTCGAGCCCGACAATTGCACCGCTTGTGGCCGCTTCTATCAGATTACTTGGCTTGTTAGGATCGTCGTGTTCGCTCGCCTCCTTGAAATTAGCAATATCAAATGGTGTTTCGGTTTCTGGGATCAATAATTTGCCCATCAACAGTCCTCCTGGTGCCGCCATAAATGAGGCGGTGAGGAGTAGGTCAAGTCGAACCCCAAGAGCAGTATAGGCAACCAGAACAGTGCCTGCAATGGACGCCAGTCCGCAAGACATGACGGTGAACAGTTGAGCGCGTGTCATCTTCTTGAGGTAAGGCAAAATAGCAAGAGGCGCTTCGACCATGCCGATAAAAATACTGGCGGAAGCAACAGTAGATTCGAGCCGTGACGCGCCTGTGATTTTTCGCACAATGCCGCCTAGAAATTTAATCACCACATCCATGATGCGAAGGTGGAATAAAATAGCAAATACGGTGGCGATAAAAATAATGATGGGAAAAACTTGAAAGGCGAGAATGAAGCCGTTTTCAGCGTGGGCGAGAGGGCCAAAGACAAAGTCTGTGCCTTGATTGGCGAAACTGATGATATTGGTCACGCCTGCCGAAATTTTACCCATAACGGCTGAACTACCCGGGAGCGCCAAGACCAAAATGGCAATAGCAAATTGCAGGCCGAGTGTTCGAGCCGCATTTTTGTACAAAATGGCTCCACGGGCTTCTGACAATCCAATGGCCACTGCGAGAATGACGATAACTCCGAGTATATTTGCGATTGGCATATTTTAGTCCCATATGTTTTTCGCGACATTAAGCGCGGGCGATTGTATTTGTAAAGCTTTTGCGTACATAGCCTTGAATAAACAATGTGTTTGTTGGGGAAATAGAGTAGGGAAGATATATGAAAGCTCCATTCCTCAGCCCATTACAGCAAAAATCATTTCAGCAAGACGGCTATATTGTCATACCAAATTTTAAATCTAGGAAAGACATTAACACCCTAAAATCTCGCGCTCACGAAATAGTTTCGGCCCATGATTTTGAATATAATAATGTGTTTTTTGCTAGTGGGGCCAGCGCCACAGATACTCAAAATACTTTCCAAAACTATTTTTTAGACTCTGCAAATAAAATCAAATGTTTTTTTGAACAACATGCCTTTAATGAACAAGGGGAGTTAAACCAACCTCTTGAACTTTCGATAAATAAAGTCGGCCATGCTTTGCATGATCTTGACCCTGTGTTTGACGCGTTTTCAAGAGGCGGAAAATTGGCCGACTTGGCGACTTGTCTAGGGGTGAAGCACCCGAAAATTTGGCAATCTATGTATATTTTCAAGCAAGCCAATATTGGCGGGCAAGTGGATTGGTATCAAGATGCCAGTTTTTTTCAAACCTCTCCCAGTAGCGTAATTACCTTCTGGTTTGCTCTTGATGACGCTACGCAAGAAAATGGGTGTTTGTGGGTAGAACGTGGTGGACACAACTCTCCTTTACGGGGAATTTTTATGCGGCAAGACGAAAACACACACATGCAAGAAATAGATAAAACGCCGTGGCCGAGTTTGGAAAATGCCGAACCTCTTGAAGTCAAGGCGGGCACACTTGTGTGTTTTCACGGTCATTTACCACATTTTAGCGCGCCAAACACTTCGCAAAACCCGAGACATGCCTATACTCTACATGTGACCGACGGGCTTGCGCTCTATTCGCATAAAAACTGGATACAAAGAGATGATAATTTCCCCGTTCGTGGATTTTAAGTGGTATAGGGAATTGCTCTATTTTTTTGGGCCAATGTGTAGGATACAGACCTTATGAATTCACAAGACCTCGCCGCGTATATCAATGACCGAACGGGTCATAAACCTGTCGATTTGGGTCTAGTTTTGGGGTCGGGCTTATCTGGATTGAGTGGCGCGGTACAAGGCGCAACTATAATCCCGTATTCCGATTTGGATGGTTTTCCACAAGCTAGTGTATCGGGGCACAATGCTAATTTGGTGATTGGTACACTTGAAGGTGTCAATGTCGCCGTATTTGGTGGGCGAGCCCATTATTACGAAAAAGGCCAAGCAGACGCTATGTGTGTGCCGCTAGAGACATTAAAAGAATTGGGCGCAAAAACTGTTTGCTTAACCAATTCGGCAGGGTCATTGCATAAAAATATGCCGCCTGGATCACAAATGTTGATTACGGATCATATCAATTTATCGGGCGCAAACCCTTTAATCGGGAGGGGCGGAGACGCAAGCTTTGTCAATATGGTTGATGCTTATGATCTCGAATTATGCGCGTTCGCAAGAGCGGGAGCGAAATCCATTGACCAAAAATTATATGAGGGTGTATATTCATGGTATTCTGGCCCCAGTTTCGAAACACCGGCTGAAATTCGTATGGCCAAATTATTGGGCATTGACGCGGTTGGTATGTCGACTATTCCCGAAGTTATTTTGGCTCGTTATCTTGGCCTCAAAGTCATCGGGTTCTCAAACATTACCAATTACGGCGCGGGTATGGCCGATCACGGGCCATCGCACACAGAGACGAAAGAAGAGGCTGCGAAAGCGGCGGTACATTTTGAAGCTTTGATGAGAAGTTTTTTGAGGCAATTATGAGCGGGATCAGAAATCTGGGCATGCCATTTGACCCCGACCTATTTAGCGACTTGAAAATGAACAGAAGTGCCATTGAACGCCGTGCAAAAAGTCTGGGAGGACGCAGGTCAGTTAAGAAAGAGTGGCAAGCAGCGTGGCTATTAAAAACCATTACATTTATAGACCTGACCACATTGGCGGGCGACGATACGGACGGGCGGGTAAAGCGTCTTTGCGCGAAAGCTTTGCGCCCAGTTAAAGAAGATGTGCTCTTGTCCCTCGGCGCGCAGTCGCTAAATATTCACCCGGGTGCTGTGTGTGTGTATAATAATTTTGTAGGTATAGCGGTTAAAGCTTTAGCGGGGAGCGGTATTCCTGTTGCGGCAGTCTCGACTGGATTTCCTGCGGGGCATACGCCCTTGGCCATTCGCCTTGTTGAAATTCGAGCGTCCGTTAAAGCAGGCGCACAAGAAATAGATATCGTAATCGAGCGCCATATGGTTTTAAACGAGAATTGGCGTGCGCTCTACACTATGATTGCGCGGTGCCGCGAAGTCTGCGGAGAGGCACATATCAAAGTCATTCTTGGCACTGGCGAACTTGGGACACTGACCCATGTGGCCAAAGCCTCGATGGTGGCGATGATGGCGGGGGCCGATTTTATCAAGACGTCTACGGGCAAAGAAGGAGTCAATGCGACCTTGCCAGTTTCTTTGGTCATGGTGCGTATGATTCGTACTTATTTTGAAATGACAGGCTATAAAATTGGGTATAAGCCAGCGGGCGGTATCAGTGATTCCAAAACGGCATTGCAATATGTGATATTGATGAAAGAAGAACTCGGAAATGATTGGCTCACGCCAGATTTATTTCGAATTGGCGCGTCGAGTTTACTGACCGATATTGAACGTCAATTAGAACATTGCGCAACGGGGCGATACGCTGCCTATCATCATCAACCATTGGTATAAAGGTATAGTATGACCGTCGAAAAAATATTTAATTCCATGTCATATGGCCCTGCACCTGAAAGCATTGTCGAGGCGACAGATTGGTTGGAGAGCCATAAGCGTATATTTAAGCTATTCATTGACGGCAAATGGGTGCGGGGAAATGGAAAACCGTTTCAAAGCTGTGATCCTGTTACGGGGGATGTTCTGGCAAAAATTTCCCAAGCCAGTAAAGGCGATGTTGATAAGGCGGTAAAAGCGGCCACAAATGCGAGTACAAGTTGGCGTGCTTTATCAGGTTTTCAGAGAGCAAAATATCTCTATGCCTTGGCGCGGTTGGTGCAAAAACATGCACGGGTATTGGCGGTTCTCGAAACCATGGATAATGGCAAGCCGATCCGCGAATCCCGCGATATAGATATTCCTCTCGTGGCACGGCATTTTTATTATCATGCAGGTTGGGCCAGTATGCTGGCTGATGAGTTTCCTAATTATGAGCCGCACGGCGTTGTCGGGCAGATCATTCCGTGGAATTTCCCGCTCCTTATGTTGGCATGGAAAATCGCGCCTGCTTTGGCAGCAGGGAATACTGTGGTGTTAAAACCTGCCGAGCAAACCCCATTAACGGCTCTTTATTTTACAGAACTCAGTATAAAGGTTGGCTTGCCTGCGGGTGTTGTCAATATCATCACAGGTAACAGTAAAACGGGCCAAGCCCTAGTGGCGCACGGCGGCGTGGATAAACTCGCTTTTACAGGCTCGACCGAAGTGGGAAAATATATCCGCAAACAAACGGCGGGTTCAGGTAAAGAATTGACACTGGAACTGGGCGGGAAATCTCCATTTATTGTCTTTGCAGATGCAGATTTAGACAGCGCAGTTGAAGGCGTTGTCAATGCCATATGGTTTAATCAAGGCGAAGTCTGTTGCGCAGGGTCGCGGCTTCTCGTGGCCGAGTCGATTGCTGGAAAATTTTATAAAAAACTACGGGCGCGTATGGATAAACTCCGCGTTGGCAACCCATTGGATAAAGCTATAGATATTGGGTCTTTGGTGGACGAGGCCCAGAAAAAACGAGTGCAATCCTTAATCAATGAGGGGCGTAAAGAGGGGGGCGTCGTTTATCAATCAAAATCTAAATTACCTAAGGGCGGCTGCTTTGTCCCTGCCACATTGATCACTTGTGTGGAGCCGTCTTCGAAATTGGCCCAAGAGGAAATATTTGGTCCCGTCTTGGCTGCCATGACCTTTAGAACACCTGATGAGGCGATCTCACTTGCCAACAATACCCGCTACGGGTTGGCGGCCAGTATTTGGTCTGAAAATATCAATACGGCTCTGGATATTGCGGCACGGGTGAAGGCTGGTATTGTTTGGGTGAATTCCACAAATCAGATGGACGCGGCATGCGGATTTGGCGGCTATAGAGAGAGCGGGTTTGGCCGCGAGGGGGGGCGCGAGGGTATGCTCGCTTATTTGCGTCCAAAGTCTTTGGCAAAACTAAAACCCTTAACCGTATTGAAACCTGCCAAACAAACCATTTTTACGACAACACAAAATATTGACCGAACGGCAAAAAACTATGTAGGCGGCAAGCAGGCTAGGCCTGATGGTGGCTCGGTCATGTCTGTCATCTCAAAACAGGGAAAGTTGATTGGAGAGGTAGGGCGCGGTAACCGCAAGGATATCAGAAATGCTGTTCAAGCGGCTGTCAAACAAGCAGGTTGGAGCAAAAGCACAGCCCATCTAAGAGCCCAAATTATTTATTATATTGGCGAAAACTTAGATATCCGCAAAGACGAATTTGCCCAACGGATAAAATCCATGACTGGCGTGAGTCTTTCTAAAGCTCAGGCCGAAGTCGCCATGTCGGTGGAGCGCTTATTTTACTATGCTGGCTTTGCAGATAAATTTGACGGAGCCGTGCATAATCCACCCGTAAGAGACATCGCCATAGCTATGAATGAACCCCTCGGGGTTTTAGGGATTGTCGCCCCTCAAGATATGCCACTTCTTGGGCTCATTTCTCTGATGGCCCCTGCAATGGCGGTCGGTAATCGTACAGTTATTATTCCGTCCGATATTTACCCGTTAGCGGCGACTGATTTTTATCAGGTATTGGAAACTTCGGATGTGCCAGCAGGGGTGGTTAATATTGTTACGGGTGAACATGATGTTTTAACCAAAACTTTAGCCGATCACGAGGCAGTAAACGCTGTGTGGTATTTTGGAAAACCTGGTGGGAGTAAGGCTGTCGAGGCTGCATCTATAGGCAATGTAAAACAAATTTGGACACATAAGAACAAA
The DNA here is from genome assembly GCA_016765255.1 of Robiginitomaculum sp. Lineage (GTDB taxonomy): Bacteria > Pseudomonadota > Alphaproteobacteria > Caulobacterales > Maricaulaceae > Robiginitomaculum_A. Next base: position 6,797 of record JAESQI010000044.1, read on the forward strand.
ACCTATCACTGGATGTCAGGTCAGGGGCAGGGACGCGTGTTTATGGAAAAAGCATCGCAGGTGAAAAATATTTGGGTGCCGTACGGCGCGTAGAAAGGTGAATGATGGCGAGAGTTTTTTTATTGGTCATGGACAGTCTGGGGATTGGAGGCGCGCCCGACGCGGCAAAATTTGGCGATGTTGGGGCCAATACATTTGGCCATATCGCCCAAGCGTGCGCGGACGGGAACGCTGAAATTGCGGGTGTACGTTCAGGCCCGCTTAATATTCCGTTCTTACAAGGTTTGGGGCTTGGGTTAGCAGCTGAACTTGCTTGCGGAGAGCTACCCGCAGGTCTGATGAAAACGCCAACTATATTGGGGCAATATGGGTGCGCGCGCGAAGTTTCTACGGGTAAAGATACCATATCGGGGCATTGGGAAATGACGGGGCTTCCCGTTACATTTGATTGGGGTTATTTCGATAATAAAACTGATAGTCTACCTGCAGAACTTGTTGCTGACATGATCTTGCAAGGGAAAATATCGGGCATATTGGGCAATTATCACGCGTCTGGCACGGATGTTTTGGAAACACACGGGGACATGCACGTAAAAACGCTAAAACCTATTGTGTATTCATCGGTTGATTCCGTTGTGCAANTTGCGGCCCATGAAGAACATTTNGGTTTAAAGCGTTTACTTGATTTGTGTAAATTGACGCGAAAACTNGTTGATCCGTATAATATTGGACGGGTGATTGCGCGGCCATTTTTGGGCGATAGTCCTGATAATTACACACGAACAAAAAACCGTCATGACTATGCCGTTCCGCCTAGAGGAGAAACGCTTCTCGACCGAATTGTTAAAGGCGGCGCACAGGTGCATGCAATTGGCAAAATTAGCGACATATTTGCGGGGCGNGGGATTAGCGTGAAACGGACAGCGTCAGGACTTAATGAATTGATGTCAGAAACCATCGCGTCTGGAGAATGTGCCAGAGATGGCGACTTAATTTTTACCAATTTTGTTGATTTTGATATGGTGTATGGGCATCGCCGCGATACGCTAGGATACGCAGCAGAGTTAGAACGTTTTGATATAAGTCTTCGGGAATTTTCCAAAACATTGAGGCAGGATGATATGGTAATCTTGACCGCAGACCACGGTAATGATCCCACATGGGAGGGAAGTGACCATACTCGCGAGCAAGTTCCAGTGCTGGTTTTTGGCCCCAATATTAAACCAAAAAATTTAGGGGCACAGAGCAGTTTTGCCTGTGTTGCAGAAATAATTTCAAACTGTTTACGCCTGAACTAAAACTTACTTTTTTCTGGAAACAACTCGCGCAGCCCAGCATGGTTGGCTTTACATATGCCGCGCTCTGTTATGAGGCCTGTAACGAGTTTTTTTGGAGTGACGTCAAAGGCATCATTACGTGTTTTCTTTGGATCGGGCATAATCGTAATGCGGCGCATGATACCGTCTTTATCACGCCCAGTGATCCATCCGACCTCTTTTTCGCCAGATCGTTGTTCGATTGGTATGTCTTTTAAACCATCCCTAATACTCCAATCAATCGAATGTGAAGGGGCGCAGACATAAAAGGGGACTTTGTTATCATGTGCCGCGAGTGCTTTCAGATATGTGCCAATTTTATTGCACACATCGCCCGTTGATGTGGTTCGGTCAGTGCCCACTAAACATATATCAACAAGGCCAATTTGCATCAAATGCCCGCCAGAATTATCNGTGATAACTGTGTAGGGAACGCCGTGCTCCTCGAGTTCCCATGCGGTGAGGCGGGAGCCTTGTAGTCGGGGCCTCGTTTCGTCGACCCAGACATGGATATCCATACCCGCATCAAACGCTTTGTATACGGGTGCCAAAGCCGTCCCCCAATCAACGGTTGCGATCCATCCTGCATTGCAATGAGTGAGAACATTTACCGTTTTGCCATTCTTTTTCTCAGCAATTTCGTCGAGTAAAGTTTTACCAAAATCTCCAATATTTGAACATTTTTCAACATCGTCATCACAGTTTTTTGCTGCCAGTGCGAATAGAATTTTTTCACGGTCTTGTTCTTTCTTTCCTTCAATCGCTTGCATGCATTCATCCAAAGCCCATTTAAGGTTTATTGCGGTTGGCCGCGTCGCAAGCAGGGCGTCATAGGCAGATTNAATGCCCTCATCAGTGCTGTCGTTACGCACTGCAATGGCCATGCCGTACATGGCTGTTGCGCCGATACAGGGTGCGCCCCGCACNTTCATCTCAGCAATNGCAGAACANGCNGCTTTAAGNGTTTTCANGGTTAGGATNGTGAGGGCATANGNGAGNTATGTTTGNTCAATAATTTTNACNGNNGNNGTNTNTTNNTCNACCCATATCGTGCGNAANTTTTNGCCATTTACTTTCATAATTCA
>JAESQI010000045.1 GCA_016765255.1 Robiginitomaculum sp.
GTCAGGGCAGACAAACCGACTGGTTGATTATGTGGATCAATTATCGGCAGACTCTGGTATTGGCGGCGCGGTAGACGATGAATATGATACCATTGTCTCCTCTGGTGAACAGGTGACAAGCGGTCTACTCGCTATTGCTCTGAGGCGGCGCGGCATTAAAGCCCGCTCTTGGCAGGGATGGCAAATTCCGTTACAAACAGACGCAGCTCATGCTTCCGCCCGCATAAAGGGGATTGAGACTCTGGCCTTTAACCTGTCTTTAAAAGACGGTGTGGTTGGGGTGGTTGCAGGGTTTCAAGGTATCAGCCCAACAGGTCGGGTATCAACGCTTGGACGGGGAGGCTCTGATACAAGCGCCGTAGCACTGGCCGTCGCCTTAAAAGCCGATCGGTGCGATATCTATACGGATGTGGACGGGGTGTATACAACGGATCCCCGTATCGTGCCTGAGGCGAGACGGTTGGATCGCATTGCCTTTGAGGAAATGCTGGAACTGGCATCTCAAGGGGCCAAGGTTTTACAAACACGCTCTGTAGAACTGGCCATGAATAATAACTTACCCATTCGGGTATTAACCAGCTTTGCCAAACCTGGGGCGCTAAACCCTGGGACATTGGTTTGTGATGAGGACAAAAATATGGAAGAACGAGTGGTGAGTGGTGTCGCCTATAGCCGCGACGAGGCGCAAATTTCTTTGCTAAAATTACGGGATGAACCGGGGATCGTCGCCAGTGTTTGCAAGGTCATGTCAGAGGCCAATGTTATTGTCGACATGATAGTGCAAGGCACGTCTCGCAATGAAGACCAGGCCAATCTGGTGTTCACTGTAGGTCGGCGGGATGTGGAGAAAGCCGTGAAGGCTTTAGAAGCCAACAAGAAAAAAATCGGTTTTGACAGTATTTTAGTCAATGCCAAAGTCAGCAAGGTATCCATTGTCGGTATAGGGATGCGCTCACATACGGGTGTAGCTCATACTATGTTCTCGGCTCTGGCGGAGCGCGGTATAAATATCGAAGTCATTGCGACGTCGGAGATTAAAATTAGCGTTTTGATAGACGCAGAATATACCGAATTGGCTGTGCGAGCTTTGCACGGCGCGTTCGAGTTGGAAACGATCAAGTTGTAGATGAAGATACCTAGCCCCCGCATATCCAGACACGATCCGAGCGCGTTACTGTTAAAACGTATTCGTGAATTGATGGCAAGTGAAGAAGGGGTGCAAGAAAGGCTTGATCATTTTGTCAAGCTGATTGCCTCTTCCATGCGAGTTAATGTGGCGTCCATTTATTTGCGCTCTGGTAATGGGCTAGAGCTGTGTGCCACCAAGGGTCTAAAACAATCTGCGGTTCATAAGACCAAATTGGCGCTCGGGGAAGGTCTAGTTGGGCGAGTGGCAGCTCGGGCTCGTCTGTTAAATCTTGCCAATGCGCCCCGCCATCCTAACTTTGCCTATAAGCCAGAAACGGGCGAAGAAAAATTTCAGTCATTTTTGGGTGTTCCGCTCTTGCGCGGTGGTCGTAATTTGGGTGTCTTGGTTGTTCAAAGTAAAAAATCACGCCGATTTACAGAAATAGAAGTTGAAAACCTGCTGACGGTTGCCATGATTTTGGCTGAAATTGCTGTTGAGGATGAACGGGCTAGCGGCGGTACAAAACGCTTAAAAGGCATTCGCCTGACACCTACAAAACCTGAAACAATTTCGGGTAAACCTTTTGCTGGTGGTCTGGCGAAAGGGCAAGCCTATCTGCATTCCCCGCCAGTTCTCGCCAAACAAATGATTGCGCAAAATCCCAAAGTCGAAGAAGAGCGCATGGGAGACGCAATTGGGACATTGCGAAAATCCGTTGACGCTATGGTGAGCGGCGAAACCGCCACACTTGACCGGGCTTCAAAAGATATTTTTGAAAGTTATAGATTATTTGCCTATGACCGCACATGGGTCGAAAGATTACGCGAGGCTGTGCATAGCGGCTTAACCGCCGAGGCAGCGGTTGAGCGGGTTCGCAATGAACACCGGGCTCGCATGCTCAAAGCTCGTGATCCTTATTTGCGGGCGCGTTTGCATGACCTTGAAGACCTCGCAAACCGTCTCTTGCGAATACTTGCAGGGGAAAATTTAGATAAAACCCATAGAGCCTTGCCTGAGCAGGCGATTGTTTTTGCCCGTAACCTTGGCCCTGCCGAAATTTTGGATTATGACCCAAGTCGCCTCAAAGGCATTGTTCTCGAAGAGGGGGCAGCGACAGCCCATGCGACGATCATATGTCGTACGCTGGGGATACCGCTTATTGGCCAATCCGTCGGCATGCTTGACCGAATAGAAAGCGGCGATGAGGTGTTGCTGGACGGAGAAATGGGCGAGGCCTATATACGGCCAACCCAGACGCAAAGCGCAGATTTTAACCTACGTGTTGGATTGCGGGCGGCCTTAAGCAAAGCCTTTGAAAGTCAAAGGAGTTTGCCTGCCAAAACTAAAGATGGTCAAAAAATATCGCTCCTGCTCAATGCGGGGCTTTTGGCTGATTTACCAGCCTTGGATACGGTGGGGGCTGACGGGATTGGCCTATTTCGTACGGAATTCCAATTTATGATTGCCCGGTCCATGCCGCGCCTAGGGGAACAAGTGGAGCTTTACAAAAAAGCGATGACGGCCAGCGGTACGCGGCCCGTGACATTTCGCACTCTTGATCTCGGGGGGGATAAAATTCTCCCCTACGCCGACCCTGTGCCCGAAGATAACCCTGCGATTGGTTGGCGGGCCATTCGCATTGGCCTCGACCGTCCTAGCCTGCTTCGCTATCAATTACGCGCATTATTGATCGCGGGTTCAGGGGTTCATTTACGGTTTATGTTCCCGATGGTCGCCAGTGTTTCCGAGTTTTTGCAAGCCAAAACTTTACTGGCCAAGGAAATGAAACGAGCCAAAAAACTTGGGATTACTCCGCCTGAAAAAATGGAAGTTGGGGTGATGTTGGAAACACCAGCTCTGGCTTGGCAGGTCGACGCTATGTGTAAACATGTGGATTTTGTTTCCGTGGGGGCTAATGATCTCATGCAGTTTTTCTTTGCTGCCGACCGCGATAACCCACGTGTAGCCAGCAGGTATGACCGCTTGCACCCTGCAGGATTGTCTCTACTCGCCCATATTGCCAAACGCTGTAAGTTGCATAAAACACCGATCACAATTTGCGGGGAAATGGCAGGGCATCCTATGGAGGCTATCTGCCTAACCGCCCTTGGATACAGAAATCTATCCATGCCCGTTACAGGCATCGGGCCCGTGAAAAGTGCAATCCTAGCTTTGGATTGCGAAAAATTGGCAAAAACCTTGAAACCTCTCCTCGTCAGCACAACGGACTCAGATAGTTTACGCGAACAAGTTATGGTTTTTTGCCAGAAAAATGGCATTCCGATTTAACTCTCTTCTCGACTTTGGCACGACTTGCTATAGGTAGGTATTATGAAAATACCACAGCAAAAACTGGCACAACTCTTAGAGCGCTTTGAGGCGATTGAAGCCCGCATGGGTGTGGTTAGCGAAGCCACTGAAATTGTCAAGCTGGCCAAGGAACATGCAGAACTTCGCCCCGTGGCTGAAAGTGTGCGTAAATTGCAAGACCTTCTGACGGAAATGAATGACCTAGAAGATATGGCAGATGACCCCGAAATGGCCGCAATGGTTAAAGAGGAATTGCAAACCTTGAAAGAAACTTTGCCTGCTCTGGAGCGAGAAGTCAGTATTTTACTCCTGCCCAAGGATAAAGATGACAATGCGTCTGTGGTCATTGAAATTAGAGCGGGAACGGGCGGGGACGAAGCCGCAATCTTCGTTGGCGACTTGTTTCGTATGTATGCCCGTTATGCCCAATTACAGGGTTGGAAATTGGAAATAGAAACTCAGTCGGAAGCTGAAATGGGAGGATATAAAGAAATTGTTGCCTCGATTACGGGCAATGGTGTGTTTGGAAAAATGAAATTTGAAAGCGGTGTTCATCGTGTACAGCGTGTCCCTGTCACCGAAACGCAAGGCCGCATTCACACATCAGCCGCCACTGTCGCCGTTCTGCCTGCGCCCGAGGATATCGAGGTGGATTTTAATATGAAAGATGTCAAGGTTGATACAATGCGTGCTTCTGGAGCAGGCGGGCAACATGTCAATAAAACCGATTCCGCCGTGCGCATGACCCATCTCCCGAGCGGAATTGTGGTTGTTTGTGATGCGAAATCCCAACATCAAAACCGGGCCAACGCCGAAAAAATAATCAAAATGAAGCTCTACGAAATGGAGCGTGACCGGATCGATAGTGAGCGGGCAGGCGAGCGCAAATCGCAAATTGGTTCAGGTGACCGTTCTGAGCGCATCAGGACTTATAATTATCCGCAAGGCAGGGTTAGCGACCACCGGATAAATCTCACCCTGTATAAGCTTGATAAAATTGTCGCTGGCGATGAATTGGGCGACGTGGTGGATAGTTTGGTAGCCCACGATCAGGCAGAACGTTTGGCCGAGCTTGAATTGGATGGCTAATACATTTGACAGTCTCCGCAGACAGGCGACATTTTCTTTGCGCGAACACGGAATTAAGAACGCCGATATTGACGTTCGCATTTTACTTGGCTTTGCTGCAGGGTATTCGGACGCAGATTTGATTGCGCAGAGAAATGCACAAATTTCGCCGTCTGAGTTAGAGATATTTAATCGGTATTTAGAGCGCCGAATGGCCCATGAACCAATTGCCTATATTACCCAGCAAAAAGAATTTTTCTCATTGTCTTTTCATGTGAATTCACATGTCTTGATTCCGCGTCCTGAAACCGAAGGGCTTGTGGAACATGCATTAACATTGATATCGGACACTAAAAGCCCGAAAATACTCGATGTGGGAACGGGGAGTGGGGCGATTTTGATCAGCTTGCTGCATGACCGAAAAGATGCGTCCGGATTGGGCGTAGATATTTACGAGCCCGCACTGGATATTGCAAAAAAAAATGCACATTCTCTTGGCGTCAATGAGCAGTGCAAATTTATATACTCGGATTATTTGCAAAAAGTGACAGATTGCTATGATCTACTGGTTTCAAACCCGCCCTATATTACAGATAAGGCCATGCAGGAATTGGACGGAACTGTGAAATCCTATGAACCGCATTTGGCATTAAGGGGCGGCGCAGACGGATTGTCACCCTACCGCAATATATTACGCGCCGCACCTGCGGTTTTAAAAGCTAGGGGTTGTTTGGTGTTTGAAATAGGCTACGATCAAGGCCAAACTGTTTCGAACCTAGTCGAACAAGCTGGCTTTAAAGATGTAAAAATAATTCAGGACTTGGCGGGGCACGACCGAATTATAAGTGCAAAAAAACAAGAATAATGAAAAAAAGGCTTGGAGCCTCCCGCATTTACCTCTAAGATTAGATCATAGGAACGCAGGCGCTTGCGATAGAGTTACAAGACGCCGCCCAAAAATTTGAAGAGATATTTTTAAATGACAAGTCCTTAGGAACTAAGGAAATTTTATATAATATTTTGTGAAATACGCTGTCTATGAGGGACAGTCAGTATGTGTAATGTGAGACCCTTTAATCAAGAGGATGCTTTATGAACAAGCGCCAACGTGGTCGTAGCCGGAACAACAACCGCAATCGACAACCCAGTAATAACCCAAACCGCTCATTAGATAGCAATGGCCCGGATATAAAAGTTCGAGGATCTGCCAGCACGATCTATGAAAAATATATAAGCTTGGCACGGGATGCGCGGGCGGCTGGGTCACGGGTGAAGGCTGAAAATTATTTCCAACATGCGGAACATTATCTACGTATTGTTCAAGAGCAGCAGATTAAAGCTCAGGAACATGCGGAAAAACAGGCTAAAATCCAAGAAGCGCGACAAGAAGAAATGCGCAAAAATAAAGAGCGTCAAGAAGAGGCGCAAAAAGAAAAGGTTCAAAAAGAGGAAAATAGAAAAGAAGAAAAGGCGTCAAATGAAGCGTCCGATGACTCTAGCACTGTCGGTGAGGATGCAAGTGAATCTTCAAGTGATGATACTAAGGAAGCGGGTGAAAACAAGCCTGTTAAAGCCAAATCCCGTCGCCGCAGGAAACCTCAAAACTCTGACACGGCTCCTGAGGAGATATCCGCAGAATAATTTTGTACGACATAACGTAAGTACAAATTACTTATGAGCCTAAATTCCCACTGGAAAATATAATCAAGGCTGACAAAGACACATATGGCGTTGGGCCAAAAACGAACTCGTCATAAGAGACCCGCCTCTATTTTTTTGGCGTAGGTTTTTTGGTCGTTGATTTCTTAGCCTGTGATTTTTTCGGCGTTACTTTTTTGACCGATTTTTTCACTGATGTTTTCTTTGGTGTGGCTTTTTTCGGCGTTGTTATCTTTGTGTAGACTTTTCGCGTAGCCCCTGCTTTGGCTGGTTTTCGTTTAGGGGCACGTTTTTTGACAACAGGCTTTGGCGGACTGACATCTTCATAATCAGGGTAATCATCTTCGATGTCCGGGCGGTCGTCTTTGCGCTCATTGATTTTTGTTTTGGTGATTTCAACAACGGATTTTGTCGCCGTTGTGGCGGATTGCGCCGCTTTTGTGGCGGCGTCTTTAGCCGTTTCAAATACGTCAATATCAGCGGTATCTGATTTGCCACCGTCTGGGGATAAATTGTCATTGATCCGAAACAGGGTTACCATCATTTCGCAGGCGAGTCTGAGGCCAATGAACAGAAATAAAATGCTGAAAAAGGCACCAAAAAACATGGCGAGACCACCAAAAAATGAATGCCCCATAAGTTTAAACGATCCGAGAATTGTACTTAAGAACGTGACTGCGATGACCACTAGTCCCAGATAGAAGAAACTGGCGACAAGGCGGTCTTTCATCAGTTTCTTAAATGAGAAGAACTGTTTAAATAACTCAATCATATTTGGCTCCAAATCTATTATGGTCATAATAACGGACAGGGCTCAAAGCGCAAGCCTTGTGATGATTTGGAGGTATGACCTTGTCGCTTACTTTTCTTGTGAGTTAAGATCGACACTTAATTCCGGTTCAGGTTTAGTCGCTGATGTTTTCTCGACCTGCGCTCGCAATGCATTTATCTCTCGAATACGGGTTTTAAAGGCGGGTATTTCCTGTTTTTGTAAGGGCTTACCAGACAGGGTTGCGAGGCTCATCGGATTGATTTTTTTACCCTTACGGTGCACTTCATAATGCAAGTGTGGGCCAGTGGAAAGTCCTGTGGTGCCGACATAGCCAATGGTTTGGCCTTGCCTGACCCGAACGCCGCGCCTGATGCCGCGCGCAAATTTTGACATATGGGCATAGGCGGTCGCGTATCCATCACTGTGGGAAATGCTGACATAATTGCCGTAGCCGCCATACCGTCCTGCCCGTTTAATTGTACCATTGCCAGCCGCCATAATGGGTGTGCCGCGCCGCGCAGCAAAATCTACACCAGAATGGCTTTTGACATATCCTAATATTGGATGTTTTCGTTTGCCAAACCGAGACGATAAACGAGCTCCACTAATCGGGGTGCGCATAAGCATACGTTTGGCGCCTTTCCCTTTTTGGTCGTAATATCCTTCGCGCCCATTTGATTTTGTATACAGATAATACTCAGAGGTTTTGCCGCGAGGTGCGAAACTGGTATATATAAGATCGCCAGCTTTGACCGTTTGGCCCCTATGATCGCGGTAGACTTCATACAGCATTTCAAAACTGTCGCCGACACGAATATCGCGTTGGAAATCGACGCTATGGGCATAGATTTGCGAGAATTGCACGATCACTTTGTCGGGCGCGCCGAGGGCTTGCGCGTCAAGATATAAGCTATTTTGAATTTGGCTTTTTACGCGAACAATCTGTTTGTCATATTCAGCAAATACTTGACGGGATTTGAAATTATTGTCGCCTGACTTGGAAACAAAGATTGTGCTTTCCGAATTGGGTTTTAGGGTGAAACCTGTTACGGCCCCTGATACACTGTCTTTAAACAAGTTTATTTTTTGCCCAGCCCTGAGGTTTCTAGGTTTATATACGGACGCAAAAGCCTGAACGATTTGGTACGTGGTTGATGCGTCAACTCCATTTTTTTGCAAAAGTGGCCCAAGGGCCTGACCCGATTTAAGCGTAAGTTGCTGGGCCGTGTCAGGTGTAAATTCAACATCTGTGCGTAAATCATAAAGCATGGAGGCGCTCAGAATAGGCGCGGCTTCAATGGTTTCTTGGGGCTGTATTTGATGGGCTGAGCTTGGATATTTTGCCATGCCAAGAACAGAAAATGCACTGATCACAGCAATCGTCGAGACGATTATTAAGGGTTTTTTTACGGAAAAAGACTGACCATCGACATTGCGAGAATAAATGGCCGCATCATTTGAGAGAGTTTTGAGCAAGCGAGGCCATTTTTGTCCAAACAATTTCATGACAATCTATCCCAGATTAAATTTGTGCCATAATTGGCATGTTGTTACAGTTATTATGCAAAACTTATGCCATATTTATGGCTTATGATTGGTTAAAATTAGTCGCATTTCACATGATTTCGCGAAAATACTTGTAAATGAAATAGGAGATTACTTCAAGTCATCATGGATGGGCAATTTAAAAAGTCACAAGAGACACATAAAGGCAGATCCCGCTCTACCCTGTGGGGTTTGTCGGCGGCTTTACTTGGCTTGTTCACGTTGTTCGGCCTTATTTGGGTTTTTCGTTATGACCTGATTGAATACAAACTTAAGCGGGCTTTGGCAAAAAATGGCCTGACGACTGAAATGCAGATACTCTCTATGAACGCCACAAAAGCAGTTTTGGGCGCGGTGCATATATCAAAAAATGGACAAGCGGTTTTGTCAGTAGATCGTCTTGAATTGGAATATGAAGTTGAGCATGCGTTAAAAGGGCGGTTTGATAAAATATCCCTGCACCGCTTGGTCACCCACATCACTTTGGACGGTGCGGGGAATGTTATGAACGATTGGTGGCCTCGCTCTAGTCGTGGTGGTCAATTCGAATTTCCAAAAAACGGGGTTAGTGTTGAGGACGCGCAGATAAACTGGCACAGCCCTATTGGAGATGGCCTGCTCGGTGTAAGTGGCACAGTGAATTCTCCGACAAACTGGAGTTTTGTTTACGAGGCGGCGGATGTGCAAATACAAAAAGACGGGCTTTCTGTCAATTTTGATATTAGTGGTGGGGCGGTGCAAAAGCTTGAAAATAAAGTCACAGTTTTTGGCACGGTTGAGGCTCGTTCCGTTGCGGCCCCGACCCTAAAAAGCGAGTTTATGAATGTAGATTTCAAGCTAAATTTAGCCAAAGAGACATCAGAGCCAACTATTATCAATGGTTGGATCAATATTGCAGGCGACACAGTAGATACGGCAAAATATTTGGCGTCAAGGACGGAATTGAAGCTGGATATAGACACTGTTTATCATAACCACAATCGTCAATTTGGACAATTTACGGCTGATTGGGATTTAAAATTTGTCGACGTTGTTATGAAAGAACAGGCGGAGCGTCAAAGATTAGCTCGCGTTTTGACCTCTTATAATGCCATGTCAAAAACCCCAATTGCCATGTATTTCGCCGACATATTGCCGCGCAAACTAGAGAACTTATTTGAAAAGTTTTCAGTTAAGGGACGCGGAAATGTTCGTGCCTCACAAGATGGATACGAAATTCACCTAAAAGATAACTTCCTCGTCACAGGGTTAGATCAAATTGTCACCATCAGCTCTAAAGCTGAAAATGCTATTCTCTACACCAAGCCCGATCACAATATTATGGCTGATCTTGATATTGACTGGAGCGGCGCAAATGGCATGCAGATTAAAAACTTCAAAGCACAAGCCGAGAGCTTGAATGGAGTTTCTTTGGAGTATCTACGTTCATTATCGGCACACATACAAATGACTGAACAGTGGCGAAGACAAATAGATGGGCAGAATTTTCGCCTCTCCCCAATCGATGCGTGGCTTCAATATCGCCATCATGGAAATGTGCGAGATATAACTTTGCAAGGAGCGATGGATTATGACGGTCTTGTGCCAAGCGGTCGGGTTTTAGGTCTGCAAACCCAAGGCATTGTCACAATCCACAGTGTGAATACTCCAACCTCTCAGCAAAACACGCATATGGGTTTTCAGCCCCAAGGAGATATTTTTATCAAAAACCTGACCAATATTTCAGGCTGGAAAGCCAAGGATTTGACGTTCGGCATGACGGAGTCCAGTCGCCTCATCAATTTTGATGCGGATGGGCGCTCATTATTTGCCCAGCTCAATAATGTTAGCGCCCAGATTATTTCACCCGATGATCAGCGCCGTCTTAAATTTGGTGCTGAAAGCATTAAACTGCAAACAGTATTTGGGCAGTTTCCCCAAATTTGGGATTTCGGTATTTCCGAGATTGAGATTTTTTCACAAGATTTCCCTGCGCCCGGCACTCATATTCGTGTGCCGCACAGCCAGATAAACATAGAGCAAAACCGTCAGGGGGAATTAAGGTTTAGCACTAAAAATCCAGATACATATATTGAAACAGATAATGTGGTTGTCGATAAAATCAACATAGATTTACGCGGTGCACCTGATGATTTCAACGCTGTTTATTCTACGCCGAAAGTCGTGTTTAAAGGCGGCAACGTACCAAGATTACCCTTAAGCGGCACGGCACGGTTTCAGCGCGGAACAGTTACCGGCCAAGCCGTTGCTTATTTACCTGCGCCGCAAAAAGGCGAGAGTGCTCTTATAGATATTTCGTTTAAGTCTTTAGGGGGGAGAGGGGCGGTCAAGATTGATATTCCCAAGCTTGCCTTTTCCCCGAATGGATTACAGCCGCAATCTTTAGTGCCTGCTTTGCGAGGTAAAATTGCCGACGTAGAAGGTCTCGTCTCTGCCGAGCTTGAATTTAGCTTCGGCGGCGGGGTTGATATTAGCTCGTCAGGGCAGTTTGAAATATTTGACTTAGGGATTGGTACATTGGTTGGCCCGATGCAAGGCGTGAATGCGCAGTTGAACTTTAGCTCCATATTTCCTCTAAAAACTAGCGGCATACAAACCGCTAGTTTAGCCAGTTTTGATCCGGGGTTCCCTTTGCAAAATGGTCAAATTCGTTTTGAAATACTGCCGACTGGTATTCGAATACTTGAGGCGATTTGGCCTGTAGCTGAAACATCTGGCCAAGTTTATATTGCGCCTATGCTTTGGAAATTTGGCAATGTTGAAAACCGGCCGATCATTCACATTGAAAATATTGACCTTGGGAAACTGCTGGGCAAAGCTAGTCAGGATAAATTATCGGTGACAGGTTTAGTGAGCGGTATTTTGCCCGCCAAAATTAGCGGTGTGAATGTCAGTATTGAAGACGGGAAATTAGCCGTTAAGGACGGCGGCATTATCCGCTTTAAAACATTGGCCAGCGACGCGGCCAGTGCGCGTAATGAATATGCCGGCCATGGCCTTAAAGCTTTGGAAAACCTAAGCTATAAAAAACTAGAAGCACGGATCAACGGGCCGCTTGACGGCAGTGTTAATGTTGATTTGGTGCTAGACGGGCATAATCCAGATGTCTTAAACGGACAGAATTTTTTGTTTAATGTGGCCGTAGAAGGTGAACTCGCGAATATAGCCCGCAATTTATCGAAATCATTTTCCACGCAGGAAAATTTAAAAAGAGTGTTGGAAATCCGTACGGATGAGTGAGAGTTTTATC
>JAESQI010000046.1 GCA_016765255.1 Robiginitomaculum sp.
AAAAACCATAGACGCAAAAGCTGCGGATACGGCTTTGATCCGTTTGGGTGTTGACGATATTGGTCTGGATACTCAAGACATGCGTTATCTCTATGCTTTGTGCGAAATGTTTGGTGGTGGGCCCGTTGGGGCAGATACTCTGGCGGCGGCCTTGTCTGAGGCCCGCGACGCCCTCGAAGACGTCATTGAGCCTTATCTTATTCAACAAGGCTTTTTACAGCGCACACCACGCGGCAGAGTGGCGACACCTCGCGCATTTGCCCATCTTGGCCTAAATGCCCCCTTGGAACTGACGCCGCCAACTCTGTTTACAGGTTCAGATGATGGATAAAACCCAAGCAACGATGGGGTATTTTGAGGGGCGGAAGCATTATTATCCGCTGCGTGTGTTTTATGAGGACACGGATTTTACGGGCGTGGTGTATTACGCTAATTATCTGAAGTTTTTTGAACGGGCTCGCTCGTCATTTTTTCGTCTTGCGGGTGTCACTCATTCGGAGCTGTTGGAACGAGAAACGCCTTTAGGCTTTGTCATTCGCAAAATTGATTTGGAATATAAGCGTCCCGCCCGTATTGATGACGCTCTTCTGGTTATGACATCTTATGACCGTTATAAAGGCCCGCGCCTCTGGGTGTCACAAGAGATTTGGCGAGGGGATGAGTTGCTCACTACAGCCAATAGCGAAGCGGCCTGCATTGATCTTACGGGTAGACCGAGACGTCCTACCCCCGATATGATACAAAAATTATCGCCTTATTTTTTACCGGATTAGAGCGGGTTATTTTCAAGTTTGGGAAGTTGTTTTGGTGTCGGTAATGGCCCTGCAGTTCTTAGCTCACAAATATCAGTTATCCGTTCACCTTCGGGCGTTTTGTAATAAATTTCTTCAGGTGTGATCGTTTTTGTGTAGGGGGTTCTGGTTTCGATAGACGGGATTATAATGGTCACAGTTTTTCCCGTCTTAGGGTCTGTGTAATATTCAGGCGGGCTTTCAATGGAAACAATGCTAAATCCAGATTTGGTTACGGCTGGGATCACAACTTTTTCCAAAGCGGAGAGGTGATAGCAAGTTTCAATAATGACGGGTTCAGGTTTTTTCTCAGGCTCGGGTTTTGGCATTGAAGCGCAGGCAGAGGTGAGTATGGGCAAGGCTGCCATCGTAAAACAGATAAAAACACGTCTCATAATTATACTCTTTCTATCACACATACTATCACACATTGACTTTTTATACTGCATTATTTCTGTGTATTTAGGCAAAACTATGACGACGAATGTAAAATTGCAAGCTATTGAACCTGATGGCATATTTTTCAGCCTAGATTTANGGTTAACAGTGTGTTTATAAACCTGTAATATTACCGCCAATTAACTGGCTTTACCTTGAGAGTTTACACTAATTTGCTTACAATAGGTGATTCAAACACAGACCGTACGAGGAGTACCCGAGCGCAATGCAATTTATACCCATGTATTTAGACTTTTTTATGGNTGCAACACCATTAGGAACCCAAGATTATTCATTTGTGGCGCTGTTCATGCGAGCAGATTTTTTGGTAAAAGCCATTATGGTCATTTTGGCGGTGTCGTCGATTTGGTCTTGGGCGGTGATCATAGATAAATCCATTAGTTTTTCTATCCTCAAGAAAAGAGCGACAAAATTTGAAGAGACATTTTGGTCAGGCCGCACTCTCGAAGAATTGGCGGAAGGGTTGGCGGGGGATACCCATGACCCTATGGCGCGGGTATTTAGCGCGGCTATGCGGGAATGGAACGAAAGCAAAGCCATGGGGCCTGCGAGTGGATCAGACATTTTTGGTACTCGTGAACGCATTGACCGGGTGATGGGGTTGGTTGTGAACCGTGAACTTGCCAAAGCAGAGCGGGGCATGACTGTCCTTGCGACCGTGGGGTCGGCGTCAGTATTTGTGGGGCTATTTGGTACGGTATGGGGGATCATGAATACATTTCGCGCCATTGCAGAAATGCAATCGACAAATTTGGCAGTGGTGATCCCCGGTATTTCAGAGGCTCTATTTGCGACGGCCTTGGGCCTTGTCGCTGCCATCCCCGCATCTGTATTTTATAACAAATTTACTGCGGATTTGGATAAATATGCTGGACGCCTTGACGGGTATACGGACGAGCTTTCGGCTATATTATCGCGTAAACTCGGCAAAAGGGGCTAGGCATGGCAAGTGCACGATATGGACGAGCGGGACGAGGGCGCAGAACGCGTCCGGGGCTAAACTCGCAAATCAATATAACACCTTTGGTGGATGTTATGCTCGTGCTTTTGATCGTGTTTATTTTGACGGCGCAATTTTTATCGGTAGGTATTCCGCTTGAACTTCCCAAAACCGATGCTCAAGCCATGCGAGCAGAGCAAGATGAACTGACCATATCAGTTCGCAAGGACGGCGTGATTTTCTTGCAAGAAAGCGAAGTAAGCTTAGAGGATTTAAAAACGCGGTTGGTGGCAATGGCGGCAAATGGCTATGCTGAGCGAATCAATATTC
This sequence comes from Robiginitomaculum sp., assembly GCA_016765255.1. Classification (GTDB taxonomy): domain Bacteria; phylum Pseudomonadota; class Alphaproteobacteria; order Caulobacterales; family Maricaulaceae; genus Robiginitomaculum_A. The sequence continues at coordinate 2,521 of JAESQI010000046.1, forward strand.
GCGGCGATAAGGACGGCGATTACGGCCCGGTCATGAAGGTCATGGCAACGATTAACGCGGCGGGGTTTACAAATATAGGTCTGGTGACGGACCCGATCACACCGTAAGTTTTCATGAAGTTCGGCTTGCCTCTTTCAATAATTTTTCATGGCCTTGCGGTCTTCGGCGGGCTTTTGGTATTGGGCAAAGTGGTAGACACTTCGCTCGATATGGAAATTATATCTTTGAAAATTGTCACGATCGCTAAGCAAACCAATATTAAGCCAACCCAAATTAAACCAGAAATTCCAACTGAAGTGGAAACACTGCCAAAGACAGTTGAAGACCTACCAATAGATAATAGTGCGTCACAAGAAGATAAGGAACAAGAAAACCAAGCTCAAGATCAAGCTGAGCAAGAGACTGCTACGAATATGCCCTCAAAGTTTAGTCTCGATGATTTTACTAAAATGGTTGAAAATGTGCGCAATGAAAACCCAGATGCCTATTCACAAAAAGAATTGATTGGAGAGCGTGAAATCGGTGAGAGGCAACAAAGAGGGCGAGGCGAGAAAAACGATCCTACACTTAACCCCGCTGATTATATCCGGTCAAAAATGCAGCCGTGTTGGTTGATTGACAAGGGCGCAAAAAATTACCAAACTTTACGGGTTGAAATTGAACTCACATTAACGCAGCAAGGTGGTATATCCATGTTAAAAATTGCCAACGATACGCAAATCATCGCGTCTTCAAATAATGGATGGCGGGCGGCGCGGGAGAATGTTGTGGCGGCCTTAATTGAGTGTGCCCCCTACGGGAAATTAAAATCGCTAGAGTATGACGAATGGAAAGCCATGAAACTCAATTTTCAACCTGGAGACGAATAGTGCGCATATTTCAAAGCATTTTGTATAAACTGATTATAATTTTAATCGGTGCATGTTTATTGGGGATGACTGCACATGCACAATTGGAAATCGACATTACCAAGGGGAATTCAAAGCCAACCCCGATTGCGATCCCTGATTTTCTAAGTTCTCACCCACAAACAGATCAAATTGCCAGAGATATTGCTAGGGTTGTGGCCGAAGACTTGGAGCGTTCAGGCTTGTTTAAAGCGCTCGACCCGACAAGTTTTTTAGAAACGCAAACCGATATCAATTACCAACCGCGCTTTGCCGATTGGCGCCTGATCAAAGCTAGGGCTTTGGTATCTGGGCGTATTGTCAGAGAAAGTTCAACCCGATTGAAAGTCGAGTTTCGGCTTTGGGATATTTACGGTGGTACGCAGCTAGACGGGATCAGGTTTGCAACAACGCCCGATAATTGGCGACGAGTTGCGCACAAAGTATCAGACGCTATTTATAAAAGGCTTACAGGGGAGAGCGGATATTTTGATAGCCGTATTGTCTATATATCTGAAAGTGGGCCCAAAACGAACCGACGCAAACGTTTGGCCATCATGGATCAAGACGGATCAAACCCGCAATTCCTTTTGGTCGGTGCGGACTTGGTTTTAACACCGCGTTTTTCCCCGTCGGCTCAACAGATCACTTACTTGTCATGGGAAACGGGGCGTTCTCAGGTTTATTTGCTCGATATCGAATCAGGACGGCGGGAATTACTTGGTAATTTTCCCGACATTACCATTGCCCCGAGGTTCTCGCCCGATGGGAAGCATTTGATTTTTTCCATGGTGAGCAAAGGAAATAGTGATATTTATGTGATGAATTTACGGTCACGTTCCACCCAACGTCTGACTACAAACTCTGCTATTGATGTTTCGCCGAGCCTCTCGCCTGACGGAAAAAAAATCGTATTCAACTCTGACCGTGGTGGTTCGCCGCAACTCTATATTATGAATGCAGATGGCTCAAACGTCAAACGGATCAGTTTTGGGGATGGGCGCTATACGGCTCCGAATTGGTCACCCAGAGGCGACCTCATTGCCTTTACCAAAAGTGACAAAGGGCAATTTCACATTGGCGTTTTAAATGCGCAGACAGGGAGGGCAGAGCGAATTTTGACAAGCAGTTACCTAGATGAGGGCCCAACATGGTCACCCAATGGTCGGGTGATTTTGTTTTCCCGTGCAAGCAAAGGGGCAAGCTCCCGCTCTGAAATTTGGTCGGTTGATTTGACCGGGAATAATTTGCGAAAAATATTAACGCCTGGTGACGCGTCTGATCCAGCTTGGTCACCGGTCTTGCCATAATCTGGTCATTTTATAATGACAAAGCCACCTTACTGAATGTAAACTTGACACAATGGATACGCACGTTAGCTTGGCGAACCAAAATAACTATAAAAAATAGGTAGGGACGACATGAATGTACACCTAAAATTTTTATGCACAGCTTTATTGGGGTTCTCGATCACGGCTTGTGCAACGCAGTCAAATCAACTACCGGAAATTCAACAAAGAGACGTCTCTGGTATGGCCCCACCTGCTGTCAAAGCGCCTGTATATGTCAAACCCGTCAGAGTTAAACCTGTCGAGCGCGAAGCCGTCGAAGCCATTCCAGCACCCAAACCTATTGGCCCTAAAGCAGGCACGAAAGAACATTTTAAACATATTGCAGGTGAAAATAGAGTTTATTTTGGCTATAACCGTTATGACCTCAATGTGCAATCCAGAGATGTTTTGCGGTTGCAAGCGAAATGGTTGAAAGAATATTCTTCGTCTATTCTCGTTGTCGGTGGCAATGCGGACGAGCGAGGTACACGCGAATATAATCTAGCATTAGGAGCGAGGCGTGCGGATGCTGTTAAAGCCTTCCTCGTTGCGCAGGGCGTTGCTCCAGGTCGAATAACAACCGTGTCATATGGCAAAGAACGTCCAATTGACGGCGGATCAACTGAGGCGGCGTGGGCACTTAACCGCAATGCTCATTCTGCAGTTCTTATTCGTGGGTCAAGTTAAGCCCGAGATAAAACAATGCCGCCACTGCGCTTAAATTTCACTTTTACTGCAATTTAATGCTTTGGAACATAATTTCGCCTCTATAAGGGCCTTCTTGTTGTATCCTAATAATTTTTCGAGGACGGTATGCGTGCATTCTTGTTAATCAGTTTATTCATTATGGCGAATGTATTTTCGCCTGCGGCCTATGGACAGAGTAGAAAAGAACTTGCGGCTCAAAATGCGCAATTGGCCATGCGCTTGCAAGCCTTGGAAAACAGAATGCTAACTGGCGATCCTGCGGCGGAGCGTTTGATGCAGCGTATGGACGCATCGGAAACATCGCAACGCGCTCTAACGGGGCAGGTTGAACGCCTCATTTATGAGCGGGATAATTTACAGGCAGAAGTACAGTCTTTAGCCGCAGCGTTAGCGGACTTGCAAGTTATTGCCGAAGATATGCAGCGTCATTTACAAGCGGTCAATATTGTTGCTCAAGAAAAGCCTGCGCCAGATTATAGCGCAAGTCATACTGGCGGCGGGGCTTATAATAATGGGTCGTCTATTCCGGCTCCACCCGTCATTGTTGGCAATGACATTTCAAAATTGGCGGAAATTGGACTGGAAAAAATGCAGGAAGGAGATTTCTCACAAGCGCAAACAATTTTTCATCAATATTTGCAGCTTAGCCCTGAGGCAAGTGACCGTGGCGATATTTATTATTGGCTCGGAGAAACTTATTTCATCAAGGGTGGATTTACGGACGCGGCAGATGCTTATATTGCCTCTATGCGAGCCGCGCCCAATGGTGTGTTTGCGCCTGACGCTATGTTGAGACTTGCGGCGACGGCACGGGAACTTGGTAAAATTGAAATGGCTTGCCAAACTTTGGCCAGTTTTCCTACCCAATTCCCAAATGCGTCTGAAGCCATCAAATCAAAGGCGGCAACGGAAAAGCAACGAAGCGGATGCTAGGGAAAATCCTACCGCAACAGTTTTCTGAATTCATTGACAAAGATAAGAAACCGCTCGCCATTGCCTTCTCTGGCGGCGGGGATAGTACGGCGTTACTCTATGCTATACTTGAGTGGGTAAAGTGTAATGATCCCAAAAATGAGCCCGAAAACGAAACAAGAGAAATTATTGCTCTCATTGTTGATCATGGCTTGCGAGCAGGCTCAGATGATGAGGCAAAACTTGCGGCAAAACGAGCGCGTCATATGGGCGCAAAAACCGAAATTTTGACGTGGGTGGGTGATAAACCTGATACCGCTATTCAGGAAAAAGCTAGAAATGCTCGCTATGCATTACTCGGAGATGCTTGTCGGCGTTTGGGTTTAACTCAATTATTCTTGGGCCATAACCAAGATGACCAAGCGGAAACTGTGTATATGCGCGCCCAAAAGGGGAGTGGATGGCGGGGGATGGCGGGCATGTCGACGCGGCGATACGCACCACTTTGGCCAGCTCTTTACGGGGTCGATATTATTCGACCATTACTTGGTGTGAGCCGCGAAGATTTGCGCTGCTTTAACGCAAGAAAAAACCTTGCCTATATTGATGATCCGTCAAATGAAAACCAGAAGTTCGCCCGTATACGAATCCGCGAAACTCTTGCAACTATGCCAGATATAAAACAGCAATTATTGCGGGTTGGCGCGGCATCTCAAGAAAAATTAGCTGAGGAAATTCAAGCGATTTCACTTTTTTTGTTTCGGTCTGCTCATATTTTGGAATGGGGCGGGGTACATGTGAACATAGACAATATAATCGCTTATAAAAAACTTACTGCGGATTCTAAAATAAGCGCCGATGAAGCTTTTAAATATTTAATTTTGGCTGTGTCGGGCGGTAGTCATGTTCCGTCTCAAGAACAAAGGCAAAATTTAGTTAAACAATTAGTGTCGGATACATTTAAAGGCGCGACTTTAGGCGGTGTGCAATTTATCCCAGACGGCGAGACTGTATTGTTAGTTCGTGATCCGGGTGCCGTAATGGGCCGACACCAGAAACCAGCCCTCGCCACAATGAAAATATTGCCAAATACGCCTGTCATTTGGGACGGACGTTATAAAATTGGAACGCGTGTTGAAGGGGTCAGTATTGCGCCTTTAATGGCGCATAGTGAAAAACTATCCAAAGTTCAAAACCGCAAGCTTAAAGAAATTCCAAATTCTGGTCGGGCAGGACTGCCATGCTTGTTGAGTTCGGAGGGTGTTTTTGTACCCTATCTGGACGCCCCAAATGATAAATTTACTGTCGATTGCCTCGTGAAAGAGCGGTTACGTCGCATGGGAGTATTGCGGGGAAATGTATAAGTGTTTTTCCCGCATTAGGGGCTTAACTTTGATGAATTTATCCCTATATACTAGAGATAGGTAGTGCTGCAAAGCGCGGCGATTAGAAAGTATGAATATGCAAATGCGCAACATTGGTCTTTGGGCCGTCATTCTCTTGATGTTTTTGGTAGTGATTTCCGTCTCGCAAAACTCACTTAAACCTGCCGAGAGCAATGTTGTGAAAACTTATGAGCTGATTGAGGCGATTGAGGCTGGCGAAATTGGTAGCATGCTCATTGATGCGCATAATGATAAAATCACGGGTAAATTTAACAATGGTAAACCCTTTGAAGCTAACGGCGTAATTTATGAAGGCCTGCTTGATAAATTGGATGAAAAAAATGTTGCCTATGACATTAAACCCCGTAAACAGACCAGTCTTTTAACCACATTATTGGTCAATTTTTTACCGTTTATTTTGATCATAGGCGTTGGCATTTGGTTTATGCGCTCTATGCAAGGTGGCGGCAAAGGCGGGGCGATGAATTTTGGTAAGTCGCGGGCTAAAATGCTCACTGAGGAACAAGGTAAAATTACTTTTGATGATGTGGCTGGGGTGGAGTCTGCCAAGGAAGACTTGCAAGAAGTCATTGAGTTTTTACAAGACCCCACTAAATTTCACCGCTTGGGGGCTAAAATCCCTAAAGGTGCGCTCCTGATTGGGCCGCCGGGCACTGGTAAAACATTGCTGGCCCGCGCTGTCGCTGGGGAAAGTGGTGTGCCGTTTTTCACAATCTCTGGCTCTGATTTCGTTGAAATGTTTGTCGGTGTCGGTGCGAGCCGTGTACGCGATATGTTTGAACAAGCTAAGAAAAATGCGCCTTGTATTATCTTCATCGACGAAATTGACGCGGTGGGTCGCCACCGTGGTGTGGGTACATCGGGTGGGCACGAAGAACGCGAACAGACCCTTAACCAGCTTTTGGTGGAGATGGACGGATTTGACGGCAATGAAGGTGTGATCATTATTGCCGCCACCAATCGGCCTGACGTTCTTGACAAGGCGCTGTTGCGTCCCGGACGTTTTGACCGCCAGATTGAAGTGCCGCTGCCAGATATTTTGGGCCGCGAGCAAATCATTACGGTGCATATGAAAAGAGTACCCATTGGCAAAGATGTCGATACCAAATATATCGCGCGCGGAACCCCTGGTTTCTCGGGCGCTGATTTGGCCAATCTAGTTAACGAGGCGGCTCTGTTGGCAGCGCGCCGTAACAAACGCAAAGTCACGATGCGGGAATTTGAAGATGCGCGTGATAAAGTGATGATGGGGGCGGAGCGTCGCTCTCTGTCTATGACAGAAGAAGAGCGGGCCAATACGGCCTACCACGAAGCTGGACACGCCATTGTCGGCATGAATATGCCAGGCAGTTTGCCGATCCATAAGGCGACTATTATTCCGCGTGGACGCGCCCTTGGCATGGTGCAATATTTGCCAGAGCGTGACCAGATATCCCAGTCCCGCGAAGAAATGATTGCCAGCATGGCAATGGCGATGGGTGGACGGGCGGCTGAAGAGTTGAAATTTGGCTATGACAAGGTGACCTCTGGCGCGTCGTCTGATATCGAACAGGTCACACGTATTGCGACTGCTATGGTCACGGAATGGGGCCTATCCGATAAAGTCGGCCCGATTGCCTATAAAAATACCGACCAAAGCAGTTTCTTGCCGGGTATAGGGCGCGGCTCTGCTATCTCGCCTGAAACGGCGCGGCTGATTGAGGACGAGATCAAACGTTTTGTCACCGACGCCCACGAGACGGCTCTCGCTGTCCTCAAAAAGAAAAAGAAGAGTTGGTATAAACTGGCCGAAGCCTTACTTGAATACGAGACTTTATCTGGCGACGAGATTAAAAATCTGCTTGAGGATAATATCAAACCCAAACGACCGGACTTTGACAATGATGCCAAGCCCGAATTGTCAGCCATTCCAACAACAAAAAAAGCGGTAAAGCCGAAGCCGAAGCGCAAGCCAAAGCCAAAAGCAAAACCTACGCCACAAACATAAGATTATCCATGTTTAGTAAAATGCCTGTTTCTATTTTCCTTGCGACAACCAAAGAGGAAGATTGTTTGGCATTTTACACGAATGTTATGGGGCTTACCCTTGAGGACAACAATCCATTTGCGTTGGTATTTTCCTTAGCGGGTGCTGAATTACGAATTTCAAAAGTTTCAGATTTCACCCCCCATCCCTTTACGGTTCTGGATTGGCAAGTTGATGATCTACCTGCGTCTATGGCGCATTTGCGAGACAAGGGTGTGACGTTTGAAATCTTTGACGGATTTGGTCAAGACGAAGACGGCGTGTGGACAGTTCCAAATGGGGCTACACAAATCGCGTGGTTTAAAGACCCAGACGCCAATTTACTCTCTATTTCTAAACGTGCTGATTGAGCGTATTTGTGAAATTTACTGCACCAAAAATTATGGGCGTTCTAAATGTAACACCTGATAGTTTTTCTGATGGCGGGCAATTTACGCATGTCGATATAGCTGTAAAACGTGCCCACGCAATGGTGAAGCACGGCGCCGATATCATTGATATTGGCGGTGAAAGTACGAGGCCCGGTGCGAGCGTTGTGAGCGAGAACGAAGAACTTGCCCGCGTCATCCCTGTCATTAAAGCACTCAAAAATAGTGACGCAGAAATTTCTATTGATACAAGAAGA
>JAESQI010000047.1 GCA_016765255.1 Robiginitomaculum sp.
CCACATACCGCGCCCCGTTTTTTGGGGTTTTACTTCGAGACTGTTGATTTTGCTTTTCACTCATCCCGCCCCGTTAACACACTCTAACAAAAATACTAGGGGGAGAGATGTTTATCTGGTGGTAGAATCGCAAACTTAGATTGCGATAGGACAGCAGTAGACTTTAGCAAGTATTGTATGATTGCTACATTTACCTATAATGGATAAATGGTTAGTCGTTCTTATAATAAGAAAAACAATGCAGTTGCTGAACCTGCTTTAAGGTACGTGAAATGTGTTAGAAGCGGCGAGGATAAAGATGCAGTAGAATATCTGAATAGATTCCGATATAAGCGTCTAACTGTTTTTCGAAATTTAGTTAAAGATAAATTTCACAAAAGTAAAAGCCCATACCAATGTTCGATTTGCAAAACACCGCTTTATCTTATTAACAGCACGAGAAATAAAACATCTTTTCGTCACCCTCCAAATGGTAAAAAATGCCCTATCAGTATCAGAGGCTTACAAAGTCACGCAGAAATTAGGAAGCGCATATATGCCAATAGGTGCGAAAGCCCACTTCACAAAAGCTTGAAAGAAAAAATTCAAAAAAGTATATGTGCTGATTCTAGTTTTTCAGAACCACTGATAGAAACACGCAGAACAGGTGTGATTAACCCGACCAAATGGCGCAAACCTGACATTCAAGCAACATATGCCAGTCAAGCATTTGCTTTCGAAGCTTAAGTTAATACGACTTTTCTTGATGTAGTAGTCGGCCGTCGCAATTTTTATCGTACAGAACGCGATATGTTAGTATGGATACTTCCTAACTTCACACCGTCGAACCGTCGTTTGACGCAAGACGATATTATAACATGGAACCGTGGAACTGCAATTGTAGTCGATGATGAAACAGTAGTAAAATCACAGAAAACAAGACAATTTCATATAAGAGTATGGGTTTTTATTCCTGACGCGGATTCATGGCATGAAGATATTGTCCCATTTTCAGACCTTAAGTGGAATGTTTCTACTCAACAGATTTGGTATGAGTTTTCTCAGCGCGAACTATTGAAGAAAATATTATTGAAGCATGCAACGAACAGTGAATTAAATGCGGAAGATGCTCTTTGTAAATGGCAAGAAATTATAGACATGACAAATGCAATTGATATAAATNTAAACGCTCAATATGGCGTGACTTCCAGATTAAAAGACCTTCTCCGTTCAATAGAAAGTGCCGAGAGATGCAGACCATTTGGTTGGAATTATCCTAAACTAATTTCAATTTGCCACCTTTTATCTGGAAAAGATAAGATTGTATTGAAAATATTTATGGAGGTTTCAAGAGTTACGGGGGCTTTAAATATTATTATGAGACAGGATAGAACCAAGAAGTGGCAAGAAAAATCTGCTGAAATACAAACTAATTGGAACACACTACCAGCTACAAAACTAACGAATGAAGAACGCAAGTTATGCGCTTACATTTATCCAAAATTTGAAAGTATTATTACTGGCGAAGAAAGATGAGTTGTGTTGTCATTTTACGTCAGCTCCAAGGATATACATATACCTGCCTTCACACACAATCATAACCCATTCCCCAACCCATTACCCCCGTCCTAACACTTATGCTTAACAGGTGCTAAAGGGGGGTTTAACGGTATTTTAGCCCATATAGTCTAGGAATGTGTTTCATGACGGGACTGAAACGTAGAAGTTTGGCCTTGTCAAAACCTTGGACTTACGTATATGTTTGTCTTTGGTTTGGAGATAAGCAAAGGAGGCTTTGAAATGACAAATCCTCTTGAGACTACGCCTGAAAAAACACTTTTGCCTCAAGCTCAACGAGCCTTGGCAGAGGCTAAAAAGCGTAGACATGCGGAGACCAAGCCAAAGCCGAACGAAAACGCAGGCCCCAAGGGGGTTGAACCCACACGCTACGGCGATTGGGAACGCGGCGGCATAACCTATGATTTTTAGAGCCAAGGCTCTGAAGTTTTTAAGCTAGGCCATCTTCAACCTTAACATTATTATTGAGCAGACACCAAAATAGGGCTGCTCGTTGGAATTTTGGTGGGTTTGGGCAGGTGCGCAAGCCAATTATTTTGGAGAGCGCAATGCGTATCAATCGTTTAATATCAACTGCTATTGGCGGCGTTTTATTTGCTGGCATGGGCACGTCNGCNCANGCNGGCTGNTTTGGNNGCAATGCNNNAANCTGTANCCCNCNAACNATNGCCNANCCAGCGCCNGTNGANAAACTGGCNCCAATCCATACCTATGGTCAAAATCCTTATGGGCATTTGAAAACATTCGCCTATAAAAACACACCCAATGTCAATATTATGCGTCTGCATAGCCGTGCGCCTTTGGTGACATTAGCTGACCGTCCGATTGCATTTACTGGTGGATGTAATCCACGTTCCAGTGTCTATTGCCGCGCCCCGCATAATAGTTTTCAAAGAGTTCCTAGCAATCTAGCATATGCGCCTACAGTACAGCGCTTACCTAGAACTCAACCGGCACCCCAAGCCCTGCCGTATATTGCACCGCCTGCACCTGTTGCGTCTTATTCGACCCATAAATCTTATACTGTAAATGTGCCAAATGCTGCGCCACTACCAAGCACACTGCCCAGCTCAAATGTTATCGGCAATGTTGTGACCAACCAATATAGCTATCAACCTGCAGGTGGTGGCAATTATTGGGAGAAAGCATCTGGCCCGACACTCGTGGGCGGATTGCCCGCGACACAAATTATCTGTCGCCGCCAAGCCCCGCGCCCCGCGCCTGTGACCGTCCGAGTTGTCAGCCCAGTTATTGGTATACCTGTACCGGTTCCAACACCTGTATATGTGCCAATGAACACGTGTGGCCCTCTTGCCCATACCGGTTTCGGTGCCCCTGCTTTAGCTGGTGGGCCAAGCCCTCGCGCCAACCGTTACGGAAGCCGTTGGACATACTAAGCCCAAATATATAATTCGAATACAAAAACCTCCAACCGCGTTGGGGGTTTTTTATTATGATTTTGGCAATAATACTATTGTCAAAATCCCTGTTTATATGGCATGTGATAGCCTTAAGTAAAACAGAGGCAGATCATGAGCTATTCATCCTTTAATTGGCAAGACCCGCTAAACCTCCATGACCAACTATCCGAAGAAGAAACCATGGTCATGGACAGCGCCCGTGCCTATTGCCAAGACAAGTTAATGCCGCGCATTTTAGAAGCAAACCGGCACGAAATTTGTGAACCTGAAATTTTCAAGGAAATGGGCGCACTTGGACTGCTTGGCCTAACCATTGACGGTTATGGCTGTGCAGGTATGAATTATGTCACCTACGGCCTTGTGGCCCGCGAGGTCGAGCGGGTCGATAGTGGTTACCGCTCGATGATGAGTGTGCAATCCTCTCTTGTTATGCACCCAATCAATGAATTTGCGACCGAAGAGATCAAGCAAAAATTTCTACCCAAACTGGCGAGCGGCGAATATATTGGCTGTTTTGATGATGATGGTAGGAATAAACTTACAAAAACTTTTCCTAACTATGTGATTTTAAGCCTCCAACAGCGATATATTAAGAAAAAAGAAAAATAGTTTTCCTAACTTTGGGTAAAATAAAAAAAACTCAAAGGATGAAAAAACTATTTACAGAAGAAAATTATATTATCTACGAATCACAAGGGGCTTTAATTTCTCAATATCTAATTTCTTCATCTTTCTATACAGAAAGTGAAGATGATTTTA
>JAESQI010000048.1 GCA_016765255.1 Robiginitomaculum sp.
AACAGATATACCGCCGCGAAGTCCCCCCCATGTTAATACAGGGATCGCCCCTTTTGTGAAATTGCTGAAAATCCCTAAAAATTTCAGCGGGATCGATACGGCAATAAACCGAGCGCCTAGCACTAATGGGATAGATAATATAACCAATAGGAGAGCTGTGCCCAGATTGAGCTGATCCCCTAGAATTAGAAGTTCTAATCCGATTAGCAGGAATAGAACTGAGTTTAAAATCTCGTCAATCATTTCCCAAAACCCGAATAAATAGGTTCGGGTTTTCTCACTCATGGCAAATTCCGCACCCTTATTACCGATCAAAAGCCCCGCAACAACTACGGATATTGGGCCAGATAAATGATGGCCAAATATGTGGATGCGCCCCGCCAGCGCGTAAGTTCCCGCGACAATGCCAAGCGTAATGAGAATTTCTATGGCATGTTCATCAATCATTGCCATGGCCTTGAAAGCCAACCACCCCGTTAAGAGGCCAAGACATGCACCGCCGACGGCTTCAACTAAGAACAATTGCACAACATCAATAACCCCCATTGCATGTTCGCCGTGTCCCCCGCCCAAGGCAATCGCGACAATAATGGTGAATACCACAACGCCAACCCCGTCATTAAACAGGCTTTCCCCCGCAATCTTTGCTTCCAAGGATCGGGGCATACTGACCGTTTTTAAAATAGAGAGTACGGCCACAGGGTCTGTCGGGCTTATGAGGGCGCCAAATACCAATGCCCAAATAAATGGAATTTCAAGCCCAACCAAGTTCGCAATATAGTAAAATCCAACCCCGACAACGGCCGTTGAAATCAACACCCCAATGCTTGCCATAAGCCCAATCGCCCAGCGCCGCGATTTGAGGAATGCCATATCCACATGCAAGGCGCCCGCAAACAACAAAAATGCCAACATGCCGTTCATAACGGTTTCGTTAAAATCTATTTGGCCAATGGCGGATTTCACGACCTCGGTGAGGCCGAGAGCCGGGAAAAAATACTCAAGCCCGAGGAGTACAAATGATGCAACGAGCGCCATGATCAACATGCCAATCGTATGGGGAAGTTTCAAAAAAGCATGGTTTATCCAGCCAAATAATCCCGATAAAACGAGCATCATGGCCGCGATTTCAAATAGTGATAGCATATGAATTCCCCTATGTTACAATGGGTATAGCAAACAGCTCTCCATGGTAATAGGCTTAAGATGAAAAAGGTAGCGGTAATATGACATTAAAATTTACGTTATATATAGCAATCGGTCTCGTGATAGGGCTTAGTGCTTGCCAAGAGGAACAAGACGTAATGAAAGCGGAAACCTGCAACACGATCTTGTTTGTTTTGGGGACAGCTCAGGATGCTGGCAAACCACAAATCGGACATTCCCAAGACCCGGCGTGGCAAAACGCAGGCCTCATCCGCACGGCAAGTTCACTCGGTCTTGTTGACCGGAAAACCGCGAGCTACACACTATTTGACGCAAGCCCGGACGTGAAGTTTCAAATCTACGCACTGGAAAATTACAGCACCGTTTCAAACATAAAACTGGACGGCATCTTCCTCACCCACGGCCANATGGGGCATTACCTCGGCTTGGCTCAATTTGGAAGAGAAGCCATGGGCGCAAAATCAGTGCCAGTTTACGCCATGCCAAAAATGAAATCGTTTTTGGAAACCAATGGCCCTTGGAATTTACTGGTCAAGCTTAACAATATTGAAATTAAACCTCTCGAAGATCAAAACCCTGTATCCGTAAACGGCGCAACCATTACCCCTTTCCTTGTCCCGCACCGGGGAGAATATACCGAAACCGTCGGGTACAAAATTCAAGGCTCTGGGAAATCTGCCATTTACCTACCCGATATCGACAATTGGGAACAATGGGAGGCGACAGGAACGCGCCTAGAAGACGTCATTGCTGACAATGATTATCTATTTATTGACGGAACATTTTTTAGCGGTGACGAATTGCCTGGCCGCGACATGAGCAAAATCCCGCACCCGACAATTACTCATNCGATGGAGCGTTTAAAATCATTGCATTCCGTAGAGCGATCAAAAATATTTTTCACGCACCTAAACCACTCAAACCCCGCCCATGATCAACACACTATTGCTTATGAGGACATTGAAAAGGCTGGTTATAGAGTGGCCCAGACAGGAGCAAAGTTTTGCCTAGATTAGGGACTGTATCTATTGGGTGACGGCACGCGCGCCGATGGATTCTATAATACTATCGGCGCGGTAGATATTGTCGCTTCCCGCTGGGTTGCCATTGCTTAAGATAATCTCCATATTGGACGTCACTTTATTGCCGTTTAAGGCACGTCCAAGGTCGTTGATATTTATGCCAACACCTACATTTGTGCGCGTTCCACGGCGGTAACCGCCACTGCCAATCCCGAGTCCAACCGATGTTGAAACGGGTGAACGGCGATATTGATCACCGTCTAATGCACTGCCAATGACACGAAAATGGCTAAACCCGCGCTCCTTTGTCACTTCTGCGGCGCGCAATAGGGTTAAATTTCGGGCTTCTTCCGCATTTTTTCCTGTGAAGCTAATATGAAAACGATTATTTTCAATTTGCTGTGTAGAGAATCCCAGTCCACCGCTTTGAGCAGGCCCATAAATCGTTGGCCCCGTGGCACAAGCACTCAAAGATATGGCCGCAGCCAATGTTATCAGAACGGTTTTCATAGATGTCTCCCTTTTGAACCTAGCTATATATACACCAAAACGCTCAAAAGGGGAAATCACCAGTGCAGTTAGGCGCAGTTAGGGTGCAGGTGGGCTCATGGAAAAGAAATTACACTTATTACCGTCTGGGTCGCGGAAATATCCAGCGTAAAACCCGCCTTCACCACGCGGGCCAGCAGGGCCTTCGCAAGTTGCGCCGAGTTCTATGGCTTTAGCGTACATTTTATCCACTGTGGCGGTGTCTGAAACACTAAAGGCCGTCATGCCGCCATTGCCAATGGTCGCGTCCTCACCATCATGGGGACGACAAATTGAGAATGCGGGTTGGCCAGGGGCAACAGCCCAAGCAATGAACCGCCCCTCTTCTTGCATCATGCGCGCCGCACCAAGCTCACCCAGCAATGCATCATAAAATGCCGCTGATTCGTCGAATTTATTGGTTCCCACCATTTGATAGCCAATCATTGTTTTCTCCTATTTATCCTAATTACGACGACTATAGCTTGATTTTTAGTCAAATTCCAATTTATATATGAATAGAGGGTATGAGGATATTTTTAGGGACTATGACCGCTAGATTCACCATTGACGAAATTTTGACGCCGCTCGCGCTTACTGTCATCATAGACAACAAAATTCGCGATCCGGAAATGCGTGAATTTGTCACTCAAGCAGAAGGGTTAATCGAAGCTCTGGATGATTTTGAACATATGCCTACAAAAAACATGATGACATGGTTTCATACCAATGAGGGCGAATTGATCAAAAAATTAAAGGGTCGTAGCAAAAACACTTTTATCTTAAAAACCCTCACACGCTTTAAAGGGAGTGATGCTCTCATCGAAGCCATGTATGATGCCATGCTGGCAATATCCATTTCCGATAAAGAATACCACGAGGACGAAAGCGAGTTGATAAAATCTGCCGCTTCTCTTTGGGGCCATGTCCGTCCACCGTTTAAAGTGGTGAAAAGCAAGTAATATGGACACCGCCCTTTTTCTGGCCCTAGTGCTATTTGCATTTTCGTCTGCCTTTACCCCTGGGCCAAATAATTTTATGCTCATGTCCTCTGGGGCATTATTTGGCGTGCGCCGAACACTCCCGCACATAATGGGCGTAGCGTTTGGATTTAATATTGTTTTGCTATGCGCCCTCCTCGGCATGGGCGCTATCGTTGAACAATTTCCTTGGTTATTGATCATTGTGAAAACAGCAGGGGCAGCATGGCTCGCATGGATGGGCATAAAATTTTTCAAGGCAGCTTTGACAAAACATGACGCGAAAAATGATGAACCAAAGCAAAAAACCCGCTCGCGACCCTTCAGGTTTTATGAAGCTGTTCTCTTTCAATGGATCAACCCCAAAGCCATCATTATGGCCATCGCCGCCGCTGGGGCTTATGTGGGGGTTGCCAATGATTTGTGGCTCAGAGCATTGCTGATTTGCGGCACATTTCTGTTTATCGGGTTTGCCTCGGCAGGCACATGGACGATTGCAGGCAATACGCTAAACCGCCTGATGTCATCTGGCCGTTCCGCGATGATCCTCAATATAGTTATGGGCTTATTACTGCTCGCCACCGCCGCCATGATTTTAATGGCAAAAACCCACTAGCAATCAAGCTATACTCCCTTCCGTCATTACCCACCCTGTGTGGGTAATCTACGTTTCGGACAGTGATCGTATTGGCCATGGATACCCGCCACGGGGGCGGGTATGACGAGATAATTACAAAATTCCGTCTGATTTACGCGATGCTTTTTTGCGCTCGTGTTCTAGGAGGTAGCGTTTACGAATACGGATGGACTGTGGCGTTACTTCAACGAGTTCATCATCATTGATAAATTCAAGCGCGTATTCAAGTGTGGTTTCAATCGGCGTCACCAAGACAACCGCCTCGTCTGTGCCAGACGCCCGAATATTAGTCAGTTGCTTGCCCTTAATCGGATTGACCACCAAATCATTTTCGCGGGTATGAATACCAATAACCATGCCTTCATAAACAGGCGTTTGGTGCCCAACAAACATTTTACCGCGCTCTTGTAGATTAAACAAAGCAAAGGCAACGGCTGTGCCAGTATGTTTGGACACAAGCACACCTTTGGAGCGGCGGCCAATGCCAGCCTCTACACGCGGCGCATATTTATTAAACACATGGTATAAAAGGCCTGTGCCCGATGTGGCCGTTAGAAATTCCGAACGAAACCCGATAATACCCCGCGTTGGAATATCATAATCAAGGCGCACACGCCCTTGGCCATCTGGAACCATATCTTTAAGCTGGCCTTTGCGACTACCGAGGCGCTCCATGACCGTACCTTGGTGTTCAAGCTCAACATCAACGGTTAGCGTTTCCCAAGGTTCACACAACACACCGTCAATGGTTTTGTTAATCACTTGCGGGCGCGAAATCGCAAGTTCATAACTCTCGCGGCGCATGTTTTCGATCAAGATAGAAAGATGCAATTCACCCCGACCAGACACACGGAATTTATCGGCGTCTTCCAGTTGCTCAACTCGAAGGGCCACATTATGGATCAGTTCTTTTTGCAAGCGTTCATTGATATTCCGAGAGGTTACATATTTACCCTCACGGCCCGCAAAAGGGCTATCATTAACTTGGAATGTCATAGAAATTGTTGGCTCGTCCACAGACAGGGGCGGCAGGTTTTCAACTTTGTCAGGATTACAAATCACATCAGAAATCCCAAGTTTGTCAATGCCCGTAAAACAGGCAATATCGCCAGCTTTTATTTCGTCCATTTCCACCCGTTCGAGACCCATAAAGCCAAATGGTTGTAAAACTTTGGCTTTGCGTTGTTTATTATCAGGCGAGATCACAACAACATTTTGGTTGCGGCGCAAGGTTCCGCGCACCACACGACCTATGCCGATTACGCCCGTATAAGAGCTATAATCAAGGGCGCTGATTTGTAGCTGCAAGCCACCGCTCGGATCAACATTTGGAACTGGAGTATGGTCAACGATGGTTTGAAACAGAGGTGTCATATCCGTGCCGATATCCTCGGAGGTCATGCTCGCCCAACCGTTTAATGCAGATGCGTAAACAACTGGAAAATCAAGTTGCTCGTCGGTAGCACCCAAGCGGTCAAATAAATCAAAGGTTTGGTCAACCACCCAATCAGGGCGGGCGCCTACGCGGTCGATTTTGTTAATTACAACAATGGGGCACAGGCCTTGGGCCAAAGCTTTTTTGGTCACGAAAGACGTTTGCGGCATGGGGCCTTCTACGGCGTCAACCAGTAAAACCACACTATCAACCATGGAAAGCACGCGCTCGACTTCGCCGCCAAAGTCCGCATGTCCTGGGGTATCGACAATGTTAATGCGCCATTCGGTATTCTCGCCGTCTGTCCATTTTATGGCCGTGTTTTTAGCAAGGATTGTAATGCCGCGCTCTCGCTCGATATCGCCGCTATCCATAACCCGTTCTTGCAGTTGGCCACGCTCATCCAGCGTACCAGATCGGCGCAAAAGCTTATCCACCAAGGTTGTTTTACCATGGTCAACGTGGGCAACAATCGCCACATTACGCAGCGTTTTAATATAATCAGACATGAGCGGATTTCCGTTACAATTACTTTTCGCCCCCTTTAGGGGGAAAACACCCATATGGCTAGGGTTATTTACACAATTTTGGGAGCGTTTCCCGCTGGGAGCGTGGCAGAGATAACACTTAATAATTGCAACTTGAATGAGGGTCTATCAGTATTGCGTGATCAGGGGAGCGGGTATTGGATTTTTTACGAGAATATTGGTATATTTTTTGGAAATTTATTAAGGTTTCAGAGAATGCAGGAGCCATACAAACCATAATCGCTGTTTTGGGGTTATTGGGTGCGATCGGAACTTGGGTTTGATACAAAAAATACAAAGTGCCGTCAGAACCCCCGTCGCCAAGCGAAACGCCGATCACATTTACACTGCAACAATATGAAGACCAGATTGCGAAGAAAATTGCCGAAGCAGAATCTAAATTCAAAACCGCCCACGATGAAGAAAAAACACAGCTTGGACAGCAAATCGAAGAACTTCGCAAACGGGCGGCTAATCCAGAGCAAGCTTTACAAGAGGCCCGTGCGACCATCGCCAAACTTGAAGATGCCCTAACCCGCGAAGGGAATAGCATTGGCGGTGACCGTATGGAAGCGGCGCGCCAAGCCCTCGAAGCTGGCGATTTTTCAATCGCCGACACGCTCTTTGCCGAAATCGAAGACCAAGAAATGCTGGCCGTTGAGCGTGCGGCCCGCGCCGCCTTTTCAAGAGGAGAAATCGCTGCGCAAGACATTCGTTGGGCCGATGCCGCCGAGCATTACGCCCGCGCCGCCCGATTGCACCCAAATTATGAACATCTATTTTACGCTAGTGAATTTGCATGGCGCACCGGCGATTATGACAAGGCCATTACCTTGGGCAAAGACTTATTGAAGATCACCAAAACTGAATACGGCGAAACCCATGAAAAATATGCAGTGGCGCTCAATGAGTATGCATCATCACTACAGGACACAGGAAAATACGAACAGTCAGAGCCACTACATAAACAAGCCCTTGAAATCGTCAAGCAAACCATAGGGGAGGCGCATCCTAACTATGCAATTCATCTCAATAACCTTGCGGGACTTTACTTTGTCACAGGAAAATACAAGCTGGCAGAACCGCTATATCTGCAAGCCCTTGAAATCGGCAAACAAACCATAGGCGAGGCGCATCCTGACTATGCAACCAATCTCAACAATCTCGCAGGGCTTTACGAGGACACAGAACAATATGATCTGGCAGAATCGCTATATTTACAAGCTCTTGAAATAAGCAAACAAACCTTAGGTGAGGCGCACCCTGATTATGCAACCCGTCTCAATAATCTCGCGGTGCTTTACAGGGTCATAGGCAAGTACGAGCAGGCAGAGCCGCTATATTTGCAAGCTATTCAGATTTTAGAAACCACCCTTGGGCCAGATCATCCAAATACACTAACCGTGAAATCGAATTACGAAAGTCTTCTGAAAACATGGGAAAAATAGTTTTTCGCCTTGTGGGAGAAAGCGCCTAAATTGCTAGGGGCAAATCATCAATCGTTAACATCACGTTTAAGCTTTGTGTTTATCCAAATTCACTCCTTTACACTCCGCTCCTACCCGCGCTGGCGGGTATCCAGTCGGAATTT
>JAESQI010000008.1 GCA_016765255.1 Robiginitomaculum sp.
TAATGTAGGACAAAGTTAAAACTTTGAACATTCCCCCAGGAATAAAATGACGTCTCATTTTCAGCTGTTTTAGCAACTTTGCGAAGCAATGTATATTGCGCTCTTACCTTGTTTTGAGATTTAGGGTTTTCTTGTTTTTTATTTGAAACCAACAAAAACATAAAGTATTCAAAAGAGTAAAAATTATGCTAATGTTTTAAATATAATAAATCTTTTATCTTTCACTCAAAAAAGGTTAATTACATGAAAAAACAAAATGGTTTTACATTAATTGAGTTAATTGTTGTTATTTCAATTCTGGGAATATTGGCCGCATTTGCCATTCCAAAATTCGTATCTATTGAGACTAATGCTAGGAAAAGTGTTTTAAAAGGGGTAAGTGGCTCAGTAAGGTCTGCTGCTGCGCTTGCTCACTCTCTAACAATAGCAGAAGGAAATGGGATTTCTTCAAACACATCCGTTCAAATAGAAGGAGTTAATGTTCAGATGAGAAATGGATATCCACGGGCTTCTAATAACGGAATAAGACGCGCACTTAATTTATCTCCTGATATCACAGGTAATGGTGGGAATCTTATTGTTCAAGGGAATAATTGCAGAGTTACTTATGTTAATGCTGCTGGAGCTGGAGCCCCCCCTGCTATTACTGTCATTGATAGTGGTTGCTAAAAAACGTTTATACATTTAGTCTGTTCAGAGATGTAAAGGTTATAGTGTACAAATGCTTATTTAAGCTCTTTTGAGAAGCTTTTATCTTTAGCTACGCTTTTACTTGTAACGTTTAAAAACCTTATGGGAACCGACGAATTTGAGCTTTTAAGTGGGAATCCATGTCAAGTATTCGCGTAGCGAACCCGAAGGGCTTGTACTTTACTTGGATGGAGCGACCCAACCCTTTCAAGCAGGGTGTCAGTTTAGCGAAGCGGCTGATACCCCTGCCTCGCGAAGGGCGGCTTCCCCGAAGGGGAGGGGGATTAAATCATGCAAACATTTCCATTGTGTCTGGGCATTTTTCTTGTTTTTTAGGTGTGTCTTGTTCAAAAGTAAAAGAAATGCTAGTGACTTTCTTGCCTGTTTTTTTAGGTTCCCACTTTATTTTCCATGAGGTTTTTTCGTTAATTTCTAAAATTGATGGCTCTAAAACCCACTTCCTAAAAGCTGCAAATTTGGGGTACTTTGAAATATCTACGTGATAAATTTCTCTCAAACTTTCAAGCTTGATATGCCTTTCTCCTGTTGAGGAAAACTGCATAAGTAACTCATACAATCTGATGGTGTAAAAACGCTTGAATTTAACAGCTTCATCAATTGCAATCGTTGTGTATCCAATTTTATGTAGCGAATGGATGTATGGTGCTATCCATTGGGTAAATGTTGCTTCTAACCATCCTTCTTCATCATGATATTTCATCCAACTTACAACGACACATTTCTCAGTGGTTTTTTCATTTTTGTGTCTTGTCGTAATGATTGTACCCATTAGTTCGTCACAACCGTTTTTTATGTCCTTGTAAGCTTGGCTAGGATCTATCCCTGTTTTTTCTGCGTAATCAGTGGCGTAAATTTTTATCTTGGGAGATACGTCTTGTTGACCAGGATGTATTTGTCCTAAAAGCATCAGCATTACTCGTTTGGCAGGGATAGACATTTTGTATGCTGATTCAATTAATTTATTTGATTGTGATGCCATGTTTTGATCCGGTCTTTTTAATTTTTTTTCAAGCACGACAAATCCTTTTGTTAGAAGTTTTAAAAATCTTACACTTGAAGTAAATGTAAGTAAAATATTTTCTCTCTCTTTTAGGCCTTGATTTGTGGATGGCACGGGGAATCTCTATCCCTTTACGGGGAATCTCTATACCTTTGACGGGGAATCTCTATACCTTTGGGTTTTTTCCGATCGCTACAGCCCTTTCCTACCAACGGGTATAGCGATCGGGAAAACCCCTTAAAAAAGGTTTNAAAAAAGAATTAAAANAGAAAGGAGTTTATTTTTGTGGATAACACCCGGAATTTGTCGTTGTATAAACTTTAAAACGGTAGTTAAAAGGGCTTCGCTATCGCTCAGTAAGCGGATTCCATCCGCCATTTATATTCCCCCTCCCCTCCCCTTCGGGGAAGCCGCCCTTCGCGAGGCAGGGGTATCAGCCGCTACGCTAAACTGACACCCTGCTTGAAAGGGTTTGGTCGCTTCATCCAGGTAAAGTACAAGCCCTTCGGGTTCGCTTCGCGAATACTTGACATGGACTACCGCTTAAAAGCTCAAATTTGTCGATCCTAGGGAGTTTCTTAAAAACAACAAACCAAAACATCAGGAAAAATAAAAACGTCTCAGCGAGCTTTAAATTAGCTCCTGCGTCACTATATTTCATGCTCACAAAGTGAACATTAATATAGTGACGCAGGAATTTTTGAAAATTATGATATGTAATTCATGAGGTTAACAAGCATTTTCATGAAAACCCAATAGGTTTGCAGGTTTTTCAAAATAAAAAAGAACAGATAACAGATGTTTTTGAGACAAATTTAAAATAATGAAAACAGTATGATTTCTAGTTTATTTCTCGATGGCGGGATAGAGGTAATGTAGGACAAAGTTAAAACTTTGAACATTCCCCCAGGAATAAAATGACGTCTCATTTTCAGCTGTTTTAGCAACTTTGCGAAGCAATGTATATTGCGCTCTTACCTTGTTTTGAGATTTAGGGTTTTCTTGTTTTTTATTTGAAACCAACAAAAACATAAAGTATTCAAAAGAGTAAAAATTATGCTAATGTTTTAAATATAATAAATCTTTTATCTTTCACTCAAAAAAGGTTAATTACATGAAAAAACAAAATGGTTTTACATTAATTGAGTTAATTGTTGTTATTTCAATTCTGGGAATATTGGCCGCATTTGCCATTCCAAAATTCGTATCTATTGAGACTAATGCTAGGAAAAGTGTTTTAAAAGGGGTAAGTGGCTCAGTAAGGTCTGCTGCTGCGCTTGCTCACTCTCTAACAATAGCAGAAGGAAATGGGATTTCTTCAAACACATCCGTTCAAATAGAAGGAGTTAATGTTCAGATGAGAAATGGATATCCACGGGCTTCTAATAACGGAATAAGACGCGCACTTAATTTATCTCCTGATATCACAGGTAATGGTGGGAATTTTATTGTTCAAGGGAATAATTGCAGAGTTACTTATGTTAATGCTGCTGGAGCTGGAGCCCCCCCTGCTATTACTGTCATTGATAGTGGTTGCTAAAAAACGTTTATACATTTAGTCTGTTCAGAGATGTAAAGGTTATAGTGTACAAATGCTTATTTAAGCTCTTTTGAGAAGCTTTTATCTTTAGCTACGCTTTTACTTGTAACGTTTAAAAACCTTATGGGAACCGACGAATTTGAGCTTTTAAGTGGGAATCCATGTCAAGTATTCGCGTAGCGAACCCGAAGGGCTTGTACTTTACTTGGATGGAGCGACCCAACCCTTTCAAGCAGGGTGTCAGTTTAGCGAAGCGGCTGATACCCCTGCCTCGCGAAGGGCGGCTTCCCCGAAGGGGAGGGGGATTAAATCATGCAAACATTTCCATTGTGTCTGGGCATTTTTCTTGTTTTTTAGGTGTGTCTTGTTCAAAAGTAAAAGAAATGCTAGTGACTTTCTTGCCTGTTTTTTTAGGTTCCCACTTTATTTTCCATGAGGTTTTTTCGTTAATTTCTAAAATTGATGGCTCTAAAACCCACTTCCTAAAAGCTGCAAATTTGGGGTACTTTGAAATATCTACGTGATAAATTTCTCTCAAACTTTCAAGCTTGATATGCCTTTCTCCTGTTGAGGAAAACTGCATAAGTAACTCATACAATCTGATGGTGTAAAAACGCTTGAATTTAACAGCTTCATCAA